>JAFAQJ010000319.1 GCA_019246455.1 Pseudolabrys sp. | reverse complement strand
AGTCGCCCGGTGACGATGACGTCGAGACCCTCTTCCGGCTTCACGCGCATGCGCGCGTACGTTATTTTCCAGATCACCGCCTCGAGCACGGCCTTGTCGTCCTTCAGCCGGAAGTAGCAATGGCCCGATGGCGACGCGCCCTTGAAGCCCGACACTTCGCCACGCACGCGCACGTAGCCATACGAATCTTCCACGGTCTTCTTCAGGGCCGCCGACAATTCGGAAACGGTCCATTCCGGAATGTTGTTGAGAACCGCTTCGTTCATGTGGTCTCTGCGCGCGACGAATGTGCGTAAACCGGGCGAATCCCTTGCCGGACGTCGACCCCATGCTACACCAGTTAGCGATGATCGCTCCCGGCTGCCAGTGACCTGTGCCCCGCCATGAACATCCTGCTGCTCGGCTCCGGCGGCCGCGAACACGCACTGGCCTGGACGATTTCGGCGAGCCCGCTGACGGCGCGGCTGATCTGTGCGCCCGGTAATGCCGGGATCGCACAAGTCGCCGAATGCGTGGCGCTCGATATCACCGACCACGCAGCCGTGATCGCGTTCTGCAAAGCGAACAAGGTCGACTTTGTCGTCGTCGGCCCCGAAGCCCCATTGGTTGCCGGTATTGTCGACGACCTCGAAGCGGCGGGGATCAAGACGTTTGGCCCCTCAAAACTCGCGGCGCGGCTCGAAGGATCCAAGGGCTTCACCAAGGACCTCTGCCGCGCCAATCACATCCCGACCGCGGCTTACGAGCGGTTCAAATCGCCGGCCGACGCCAGAGACTACGCGCGCAAAATGGGTGCGCCGATCGTCGTGAAGGCCGATGGTCTTGCCGCTGGCAAGGGGGTCGTTGTCGCGGAAACGACTGAGGAGGCACTCGACGCCATCGACATGATCTTCGGGGGTGGAGTCGGCGCGGCCGGCAGCGAGGTTGTGATCGAGGAGTTTCTCGATGGCGAGGAAGCGAGCTTCTTTGCGTTATGCGACGGCACGACCGCGATCGCGCTGGCTTCGGCACAAGATCACAAGCGCGTCGGCGACGGCGACAAGGGTCCGAACACCGGCGGCATGGGCGCTTACTCGCCGGCCCCCGTCATGACCGACGAGATAGTTCGCCGCACGATGAATGAGATCGTGCAGCCTACTATCCAAGCGATGGCGGCGATGGGTTCGCCCTATAAAGGCGTGCTATTTGCCGGGCTGATGATTACCAAAAAAGGCCCGCAACTCATTGAATACAACTGCCGCTTCGGCGATCCGGAATGCCAGGTACTGATGCTGCGCCTGATGTCTGATCTTGTGCCCGCCCTGCTCGCCGCCCGCGATGGCGTCCTCAAGGATTTCGACCTGCGTTGGTACCGGAATGCCACGCTCACCGTGGTGATGGCAGCCAACGGCTATCCGGGATCATACGAAAAAGGTTCGGTGATTGAGGGGCTGGCCGACGCGGCTGCCATCGAACACGTCGAAATTTTTCATGCCGGCACCAAGACGCAGGACGGCAAGATTGTCGCGACCGGTGGTCGCGTACTTAATGTCTGTGGCACCGGCGACACCATCCGTGAAGCACAGAGTCGCGCTTATTCCGCGGTTGACAAAATAAAGTGGCCGGGCGGATTTTGCCGTCGCGACATCGGATGGCGCGCCATCGCACGCGCGAAGAATTAAATCGCGGTAAGAGTCCATCACGACCGATTCACGAAATCGTCAGCACACGACGCGCAGCGCTACGCCCTTCGTCGCATGACGCGCACTAAGCATTTGATTGCGCAACGACGTCAGACGTGTAAATGCCGCGTATTCTTTTCCCTGATGTATGGCTCGTATGCGCGCAACCCGCTTTGCGCCGCGCCAATCATTTCTATGTTCGTGCGCGGGTGGGGCGAATTGGAAAGTAAGGAGGCTTCAGATGAAATATCTCGCAACAGCTTTGGCTCTGGCTGCTCTCGCGGCTACGCCCGCCTTCGCCGCGCAAAAGCACGTTAACCGTGGCGCAGCGGCTGCGGCCTATGCCGCTTATCCGACGGCATACGGTTCCAGCGTTGTGATCGCCAATGACGGCCAATACCTCGGTCAGGACCCGGATGCAGCCGTCCGCTTCGATTTGCGCCGCGAGGGCGATACGGGGCTTTACACCGGCCAGTAATCCATTTCCTAACACGCGATCGAAACCCGGCCATAACGGCCGGGTTTCATTATTTCGGCAAGGCCTTGTGTGCGGCTCGCGTCCCCGTAGAGTTTGATCGCATGCCTGACCTCGCTGATCTGTTTCCTGGTTATCAGTCGCACTGGATCGATACGTCCGCCGGCAAGTTGTTCGCCCGCTCCGGCGGCAGCGGACCGCCGCTCCTGCTGTTGCACGGCTATCCGCAAACGCACGTGCTCTGGCATAAGGTCGCACCGCTATTGGATAAGTCGTTCACGCTGGTGATCGTGGACTTGCCCGGCTACGGCTGGTCGGCCGCCCCCCACGCCGACGCTGCACATGCGCCCTACGACAAACGCTCGATGGCGAACGCGATGATCGAGCTGATGGAGAAGTTCGGATACGCGCGTTTTGCGCTCGCCGGTCATGATCGCGGCGGGCGCGTCGCGTATCGTATGGCGCTCGACCATCCCGGCCGGCTGTCGAAGCTATGCACGCTTGACATCATTCCGACTTACGAAATGTGGCACGGCATGGATTACAAGGGCGCGTTCAAGGTCTGGCACTGGACATTCCTGGCGCAAGCGGCGCCGCTGCCGGAGATGTTCATCGAGAAGGCGCCGGTCGGCTACATCGAATGGAAGATGGCGAGCCTCGCAAAGAGCGGCGACCTGTCGTCGTTCGACCCGCGCGCAATGGACCACTATCGCGCCTTCATGTCCGACCCCACCCGCATCCATGCGACCTGCGAGGATTACCGCGCGGGCTGGAGCACTGACCGCATCAACGACGAGAAAGACAGGGCAGGGCAGAAGAAGATCACATGCCCCATGCTGGCTTTGTGGGGAGACAAAGGCATTCCGAGCGATCGGGCAAGCCCACTCGACACCTGGAAGCGCTGGGCGACCGACGTCCGCGGCAACCCCATCGATAGTGGTCACTATCTGCCGGAGGAAAATCCCCAGGCGACCGCCGACGCGATGCTCGAGTTTTTTCGCTAATGCCGGTCGTGGATCGCCAGGAGGCTTTCTCTGGCACCAAGCAAGTTGGGGAAGCGCTGCGCGTCGATACCGGCCGGCTGCAGGACTACCTCACCAAAAACCTTGCCCGGTTCGCTGGACCGCTGACGATCACGCAGTTCAAGGGCGGCCAATCCAACCCAACCTATCTTCTGGAAACGCCGGCGCGCTGCTATGTGATGCGTCGAAAACCGCCGGGTAAGTTGTTGCCTTCGGCGCATGCCGTCGATCGCGAATTTCGCGTCATCAGTGCGCTTCACCGCCAAAATTTTCCAGTTGCCGAGCCGTTGCTTTATTGCCCGGACGAAACGATTGCCGGAACGCCATTCTACGTCATGGCGTTCGCCGGGGGCCGTGTGTTCTGGGAGCCGTTTATGCCGGACTCCGATCCAACCGAACGTGCCGCCGTGTACGACGCCATGAACGCGACTCTGGCGCGGCTGCACGGCTTCGATCCCGCCGCCATTGGATTGGGCGATTTCGGCAAAGGCGAGAACTACGTTGCGCGACAGGTCGATCGCTGGTCGAAGCAGTACCGCGCCTCGGAAACCGAGAAAATCGACGAGATGGAGAAGCTGATCGGCTGGTTGCCGCGGCATATTCCGCCCGCAGGGCCGGTGCGTGTGGTGCATGGTGATTATCGCCTCGACAATGTGATCCTCGATCCGCGCGAGGCGAGGATCGTGGCGGTGCTCGATTGGGAATTATCGACGCTTGGCGATCCCCTCGCCGATTTCTCCTATCATCTGATGGCCTGGCACATGCCGCCGTCGCAGAACACCGCGGGCACGGCCACGCTCGCGGGGCACGACCTTAAAGCACTCGGCATCCCGGCGATGGACCAATATGTCGAGGCGTATCGCACGCGCACCGGGCTTGATCCGCGGCCGCATCTGTCGGTCTACCTCGCCTACAATTTCTTCCGGATCGCAGCGATCTTGCAGGGCATTGTCGGCCGCGTGCGCGATGGCACCGCGACCAGCGATTTCGCTCCAGCGAAAGCCGACCTGATCCGCCCATTGGCAGCCAAAGCCTGGGAATTCGCGCGGCAGGCCGGCGCAGCCTAGCGCCGCGCCGCGAAAAATTCCTTCAGTAGCGCCGCACTCTCGCTTTCGCCAATGCCGCTATAGACCTCGGGGCGATGGTGACAGGTCGGCTGGGCAAAGAAGCGCGGACCGTGTTCGACCGCACCGCCTTTTGGGTCGACCGCACCGAAATAAAGACGGCGGATGCGGGCAAACGACATCGCCGCCGCGCACATCGCGCAAGGCTCGAGCGTGACATAAAGATCGCAATCAAGGAGCCGCTCGCTGCCGAGCCTGGCCGCCGCGGCGCGGATCACCAGCATTTCGGCATGAGCCGTCGGATCGCGATCAACCAGCGTCCGGTTGCCGGCGCGCGCGAGCATCTCATCGCCGCGCACCAGCACGGCCCCGACCGGTACTTCCCCGCGCGCGGCAGCTGCACGGGCTTCGTCCAACGCGAATTGCATTAAAGGGGGCGACATTGGCTCTTTCCTGTGCGCCCTTTATACACGCGACATGTCCGAGGGCGAACGCATAGCGAAGGTGATGGCGCGGGCGGGACTTGCATCCCGCCGCCAAGCCGAGCAGTGGATCGCCGAAGGCCGCGTATCGGTCAACGACGTCGTCATCACCTCGCCTGCCCTCAACGTTTCGCCACGCGACAGGATCACCGTCGATGGAGCGCCGTTGCGCGAGCGTGAGCGCACCCGTTTGTTTCGGTACCACAAACCACGCGGCCTGATGACGACGCATTCCGACCCGGAAGGCCGGCCAACGATCTTTGCCGCGCTGCCCAAGAAATTGCCACGACTGATCAGCGTCGGACGACTCGACTTCAACACTGAAGGTTTGCTGCTCCTTACGAATGATGGCGCGTTGGCGCGCATCCTGGAGCTGCCAAAAACGGCGTGGGAGCGACGCTATCGCGTGCGCGCGCTTGGCCGCGTGACGCAGGACGCTTTGGATCGCCTCAAAACCGGCGTCACCGTCGGCGGCGTGCATTACGGTCCGATCGAGGCGACATTAGACCGCGAGCAAGGTGCCAATATCTGGCTCACGATCTCGATCCGGGAAGGCAAAAACCGCGAGGTGCGCAACATCCTTGAGCATCTCGGGCTTAAGGTCAGCCGCCTGATCCGCGTCGCGTTTGGCCCCTTCGAGCTCGGCGAGCTTGAGGACGGCAAGGTCGAAGAGATCGAAACCGAAGAGTTGCGGGCAGCGTTAGGACCTGAGATTGCCATGGAATCCGGCGCGGATTTCTCCGGGCCATTGCTGCACCACGACGCGCTGCCAAGACCCAAACGCATCGACGCGGCCGCAGATCAGCATGAGAAGCGGCCGCAGCGCGAACACAAGAAGCATTTTCGCCGCCGCGATCGTTCCGGCGGGCCGCGACCCTCGCGGCCAAAACCATCACCGAAATCGCAGGATGAAGACTGATGCGCGTCGTCGGCGGCAGGCTCGGCTCGCGTCCGCTCAAGGGGCCCAAGTCGCAAGGGATCCGGCCGACGTCGGATCGGCTGCGTGAGGCTCTGTTCAACATCCTCGCGCATTCCTATGGCGATCCCGTTTCTGGTGCGCGTGTGCTCGACCTGTTCGCCGGCACCGGCGCGCTTGGCATAGAAGCGATTTCGCGCGGCGCTACTTACGCTCTATTCATCGATGACGGCGTCGAATCCCGCGCTTTGCTGCGGGACAATGTCGAAACGTTGGGACTTGGCGGCGTCACCCGCATCTTCCGGCGCGACGCGACCAAACTCGGTCCAGTTTACCCGGTCGAGCCCTTCACGTTCGCCTTCCTTGATCCGCCGTATGGCAAGGGCCTTGCCGAAAAGTCCCTCACCTCGATGCGCGAAGGCGGATGGTTGCGGCCAGGCTCAGTTGTCGTGGTCGAAGAAGCTGCGGATACGAACTTCGTCGCACCTGACGGGTACTCCGAACAGGAGCGCCGCTCCTACGACGACACTCAATTCATTATTCTATCGACGTCCGAATAACCGCTCGATATCAGCGAGCTTGAGCTCGACATAAGTCGGCCGGCCGTGATTGCACTGACCGGAATTCGGCACCGATTCCATTTCGCGTAGCAGCGCATTCATTTCCTGGGGCTTAAGCCGGCGCCCGGCGCGCACCGAACCGTAGCAGGCCATCGTCGCCGCGACATGCATCAGGCGGCGCTCAAGCGGTAGCGTCTCATCCCACTCACCCATGTGCTCGGCGAGATCTCGTAGGAGCGCTTGAGCATCGACTTCGCCCAACAATGACGGCGTTTCCCGAACCGCCACCGCGCCGGGCCCGAACGATTCGATGAGGAGACCGAAGCGCGCGAGATTGTCGACCTGCTCGGAAAGCCGCGCCACGTCAGCCTCGTCGAGTTCAACGATTTCGGGGATCAGCAAAATTTGGCGCGCGACTCCGGATTTCTCCAAGGCGGCTTTCATGCGTTCATAGACGATGCGCTCGTGCGCCGCGTGCTGGTCGACGATGACCAGTCCATCTTGAGTCTGTGCGACGATGTAGGTTTCGTGGACTTGCGCACGCGCCGCGCCGAGCGGGCGTTCGATCAGCTCCGCCGCGGGCTCGAAGGCCTCGGTGCGGGCATCGGCGGTCGGACCGCCGGTGTCGAATACGGCTTGCGCGGCCTCGGCGAGGCCGAGGCTGGACCTTAGCGGCACGTGCCCGCTTAGTCCGGTCATAACGTTGGGCCGGCCGGCCTGCCGGGGGCGGAAGGCGGCGATAGTGGCACTAGCGCCCGTGGTCGCGGTGCGCTGCGCATCGCGGGCGAGCGCCGTCTTTAGCGCGCTGATGATCAGGCCGCGAACCAACCCATTGTCGCGAAATCGGACTTCGGTCTTGGCCGGGTGGACGTTGACGTCGACCTCGCGCGGATCGAGCGTCAGGAACAAGGCCAGCACAGGGTGGCGCTCGCGCGGCAAATAGTCGGCATAGGCGCCACGCACCGCGCCAAGCAATAGTTTGTCGCGCACGGGCCGGCCATTGACGAACAAATATTGGCCGAGGGCGTTAGCGCGCGACAAAGTCGGAAGCCCCGCGTAGCCCGTCACATGCACGCCTTCACGCTCGGCTTCGATCGCAATTGCATTGACCCGAAAATCATGGCCCAAAACGTCGCCGAGCCGCACAAGTCGAGCGTTTTCGCCCGTGGCGGCGTTCCAGGTCACCGGCGCGCGCTCCTCCCCGGCCAGCACAAACGTCACAGCCGGTCGGCTCATCGCCAGACGGCGCACGATCTCACGGATCGCCTCGGCTTCGGTGCGATCCGTTTTGAGAAATTTCAGTCGTGCGGGCGTCGCGTAGAACAGGTCGCGCACTTCCACACTAGTACCATGTGACAGCGCCGCCGGTTTCACCTCGGATTTGCGGCCACCATCGACAGTTATGGCCCATGCATGCAGCTCGCCCGTGTGACGAGTGGTGATCGTCAGCCGCGCCGCTGCGCCAATTGACGGTAACGCTTCGCCGCGAAAACCGAGCGTATCGATCGCAAGCAAATCTTCGTCTGCAAGTTTCGACGTCGCGTGACGGTCAACGGCCAACGCGAGGTCCGCACGCGTCATTCCGGCGCCGTCATCCGTCACGCGGATTAGGCGTCGGCCGCCGCCGTCGGTGAGAACGTCGATCCGGCGCGCGCCGGCGTCGAGCGCGTTCTCGACCAATTCTTTCACGGCGCTCGCCGGCCGCTCGACGACTTCGCCGGCGGCGATGCGGTTGATGACGGCTTCTGAAAGCTGACGGACGGTCATGAAGACGCGATGATTCGGATCTTTTGCCGATTTTAGGCAGGGGGAGCGGCCCTAGCGAGGCGAAACGCCGGTCTCCCCCGCTATTCAGCGCTCAATCGAGGTTCGGGCGGCCGGAACGCAGGCTCTTGATCTGCGAACGGCGCTTTTTGCCCTCGAGACGACGCTTCTTTTCCGCCCTGGGCACCTTGGTGGCCCGCCGGGCAACCGGGCGCACGGCCGCTTGCCGGATCAGATCAAACAAGCGCTCCCGTGCCTCAGCCCGGTTGCGCTCCTGCATGCGATGGGTTTGCGCTACGATGACGATGACGCCCTCTTTGGTGAGGCGCTTACCCGCAAGCCGCATCAAGCGAATCGCAACGTCATTCGGCAATGACGGCGATTGACGCACATCGAATCGCAATTGCACGGCGGACGACACTTTATTGACGTTCTGTCCGCCGGGCCCCGACGACCGTACAAACGATTCCGAGAGCTCGGATTCATCGATCGCGATCTCGGGCGTAATCTGAATCATTGCCCGGCGAGGTACTTCTTCGCCAGCACCTTGCCGTCCTCGACGGCAGGCTGGTCGAAAGCGTCGACGCCGAGAAGATGCGCCGCGATGATCGTTTCGAGCATAAAATGCATCAGCAGCTCGCCGAGCATGGCTTCCTCAATTGCTGGAACATGGATGGTCCGCACCGGGCAGCCGTTTTTCGCCAGTGTCTCGGCCGTTGCCCGGCCTTGCGCCGCGACCAGATCGCCCATTGTCTTGCCGCCGAAGTCCGGCTCGCCGGCGGTTGCCGAGAGCGCCGCGTCCATGCGGGGGCCCTTTCCCTTGGCGTCGGTCGTGATGACAGTGAACAGCTTGTCGCGCGGCCCGCCGATGAAAAGCTGCAACTGACTGTGCTGATCGACCGGCCCGAGCACGGCAAGCGGCGTCGTGCCCTTGCCATCCTTGCCGAGACTCTCGGCCCACAACTGCACGTACCATTTGACGAACAGCGCGAGCTTGTCGGAATAGGCCATCAACGGAGCGATAATCTTGCCTTTACCTGCCAATGTGACCGCGAGCGCCGCGCCCACGGCGGGTGGCACGTCCTCTGGCGATTTCTTCGCCAGCACTGGCAATAGCGCGGCCGCTGCACCCCTGCGGATCGCTGCGATGTCGAGGCCGAGGATCGCCGCGGGCAGGAGGCCGACATTAGTGAGAACCGAGAAACGACCGCCAACACCGGTGTCGTGGTCGAGCATCGGCACGCCACCAAGAAGCTCCCGCAAGCCATTTCGCCTGCCGGATTTCGCTGGCTCGCTGATGCCGAGAAAACTACCGCGCGGTTCGATGCCAGCTGCCTTGAGCGCGGTCAACGCGGCGATGGTCTGCATCAGCGTCTCGCCGGTCCCGCCTGACTTCGAAACCGCGACGAAGCGTGTCGTTTTCAACGGCAGGGATTTCAGCAGAGCTTCGA
>JAFAQJ010000200.1 GCA_019246455.1 Pseudolabrys sp. | reverse complement strand
GAACGGGCGATCGAGCGTCGTAACTGGGTAATCGATCAAATGGCCGCGGACGGCTTCATCAAATCGACCGATGCCGAGAAGGCGAAGCGCCAGCCGCTCAATGTCGCGACGCGCGTCGCGGCGCCGCGCACGTTCGCCGCTGATTATTTCGCTGAGGAAGTGCGCCGAGAGATCTTTGAACGGTACGGCGAAAAGAAATTGTACGAGGGTGGGTTATCCGTCCGCACGACACTCGACACAAAATTGCAACAAGCAGCCCGCACCGCATTGATCGACGGGCTGGTTCGCTATGACGAAGTTGGCGGCTGGCGCGGCGCGGTCGGGCAACTCGACCTTTCAAATGGCGACTGGGGCGTGAAGCTGTCCGACGTGAAAGCTCTCGCCGACGTCGCGCCGTGGCGGTTGGCCGTCGTTCTCGAAACGGGCGACCAATCGGCGCGCATTGGACTTCAGCCGGCGCGTGAACCAGGTGGCGCGATCAGTAATGAACGCGCGGTGGGTATTCTGCCGCTGGAAGGCGTGAAGTGGGCCAAGGTCCAAAATCGGGTACCCGCCAAAGTCAGCCAGGTGCTGAACCCTGGCGACGTGATTTACGTCGAACCCGCGAAGGTACCCGGGCAATTCCGTTTGCATCAAATCCCGGAGGTGTCCGGCGCCATCGTTGCGATGGATCCGGCGACCGGACGCGTGCTCGCGATGGTCGGCGGGTTTTCGTACGACCAGAGTCAGTTTAACCGGGCGACACAGGCGCTGCGGCAGCCGGGTTCGTCGTTCAAGCCGTTTGTCTACGCGACGGCCCTCGATAATGGCTACACACCGTCGACGCTCGTTGTTGACGGCCCGGTTGAAATCGATCAGGGACCGGGCGGGGGGATTTGGCGGCCGGAAAATTACGAAGCAGGCAAATATCTCGGACCCTCGACGCTGCGCACCGGAATTGAGCTGTCGAAAAACACAATGACGGTGCGATTGGCGCAAGACGTCGGCATGCCTTTGATTGTCGACTACGCTAAACGCTTCGGCGTCTACGATGATTTGCCGCCCTATCTGTCGTTTGCTTTGGGCGCTGGCGAAACCACGCTGCTACGGATGGCCACCGCATATTCGATGTTCGACAATGGCGGGCGGCGCGTGAAGCCGACGCTCGTCGATCGCATTCAGGATCGTTACGGGCACACGGTATACAAGCATGACGAGCGTGAGTGTCGTGGTTGCGATGCCGACAAATGGGCGAGCCAGCCGGAGCCCACGCTGGTCGACCGCCGCGAGCAGGTGCTTGATCCGATGACGGCGTATCAGATCACGTCGATGATGGAAGGCGTTGTCCAGCGCGGCACCGCAACGGTCGTAAAGGAAGTCGGCAAGCCGGTTGCTGGTAAGACCGGAACGACCAACGAAGAAAAGGACGCGTGGTTTGTCGGCTTCTCACCGGACATCGTGTGTGGCGTCTACATCGGCTACGACAAGCCGCGCCACCTAGCTTTTCCTGGCGGAGGCACCGGCGGCCATCTTGCGGCGCCGGTCGTACGCGACTTTCTCAAGGTGGCGCTGGCCGATAAAGCCGCTGTTCCGTTTCGCGTGCCACCCGGGATCAAGCTCATCCGCGTCGAAGCGCGGACCGGGCTGCGGGCCGGTGCTGGCTCCGAGCGCGTGATCCTGGAAGCTTTCAAGCCGGGCACTGCGCCGCCGGACAGCTATTCGGTCGTCGGCTATGGCGACGCCGATCAGCGCATCGGCGGGGCAGGTGTAACGCCGGATGCAGATCGCGCCGTTCGTTCGGGGACTGGCGGACTCTACTAAAAGCGCTTTCAACTTTTTCGTGCAGTGGTCGGATCGAGCTCTGACGGATCGGGCCAGAGGATCGGTGCGCGCCTCGATTCGATCGCTTGCTCGAGGTGGTCGAGGCGATCTTGTCCCCAAAACGGCTCCCCGCGATAGAAATAAAACGGTGCGCCGAAAACCTGACGATCCATCGCCTCGCGGGTCAACTCGCCTTCGCGCGCTTTGATGGTTGAATCGCCTGCGCGCTTCAACAACAACTGGCCGTTCAGGCCACTTACGTCTGCGAGTCGGATCAAGGTAGCCGGATCGGCCACGTTGAGTTCGTCCGCCCAGACTGCTTTGAGTCCGGCATGCGCAAAAGCCGTAACGTCATGTCCGCCTTGAACTGCCGCAAGCAACATCCGGTGACCGAGCGACGTGTCGACTGGATAGTATTTGGGCCACATTGTCAGCGGGATTCCGCGCCGATCGCGCCAGCGCTTCATCTCCACGAGTCGATATGCCTGTCGCGGAACTGGACGCTCGCGGACCTTTTTGCTGCCGCCAGCTTCGAATGCGTCAAATAGATTTATGGGCTTGAAGTCGATCGTCGCGTTATTGCGCTTGACGACGTCCTGAAAAACCAAGCTGCCAACATACGACCATAGAGAGAGGAAGCTGAAGAAATACTCTATGGTTGGCCGCGGTGTGCTCATGTATCTAATGAGCGTCATCGCAATGCGTGAGCC
>JAFAQJ010000118.1 GCA_019246455.1 Pseudolabrys sp. | reverse complement strand
CGGCGTGGTTCAGAACATCACCGACTACGGCGCATTCGTCGATCTCGGCGGCATCCACGGCCTGCTGCACGTCACCGACATCGCGTGGCGCCGCGTCAATCACCCGACCGAAGTGCTCAACATCGGCCAGCAGGTGAAGGTCAAGATCATCAAGATCAACCACGAGACCCACCGCATCTCGCTCGGCATGAAGCAGCTGCTAGACGATCCGTGGCAGGGCATCGAAGGCAAATTCCCGGTCGGCGCCAAGCTCAAGGGCCGCGTCACCAACATTACCGACTACGGCGCGTTCGTCGAGCTCGAGCCGGGTATCGAGGGCCTCATCCACGTCTCCGAGATGTCGTGGACCAAGAAGAACGTGCATCCCGGCAAGATCGTCTCGACCTCACAGGAAGTCGAAGTGCAGGTGCTCGAAGTCGATCCGGTCAAGCGCCGCATTTCGCTTGGCCTCAAACAGACCATGCGCAATCCGTGGGAAGCCTTCGTCGAGAAGCATCCGCCGGGCTCGACGGTCGAAGGCGAGGTCAAGAACAAGACCGAGTTCGGCCTGTTCCTTGGCCTCGACGGCGATGTCGACGGCATGGTGCATTTGTCCGACCTCGACTGGAAACGTCCGGGCGAGCAGGTCATCGAGGAGTACAAGAAGGGCGACATGGTCAAAGCGCAGGTTCTCGACGTCGATGTCGAGAAGGAGCGCATTTCGCTCGGCGTCAAACAGCTCGCGGGCGATCCGATGGCGTCGGGCGCCGCCGGCGAACTTCAGAAGGGCGCGGTCGTCACCTGCGAAGTCACGAAAATCGAGGAAAACGGCCTCGAAGTGAGCATCGTCGGCACCGAGCTGACTGCCTACATTAAGCGCGGCGATCTGGCGCGCGATCGTGGCGATCAGCGCACCGATCGCTTCCAGGTCGGCCAGAAGTTCGACGCCCGCGTCACCCAGTTCGACCGCAAAACCCGCAAGGTCGGCGTTTCGATCAAGGCGCTGGAAGTGGCCGAGGAGAAGGAAGCCATGGCTCAATACGGCTCGGCCGATTCGGGCGCAACGCTCGGCGACATTCTTGGCAGTGCGCTAAAGCAGCGTGAAGACGCGCCGGAAAAGGCCGACTAACGAACGCAAGAGGGCCGGCTGAATTGCCGGCCCTCTTTAATTCCCCGTCCTCGCCTCTCTCGCGGAGAGTCGCAATGTCGCTCGATGCCGATGCCATCGTCGATCGCCGCCGGATGCGGCGCAAGATCACGTTCTGGCGGGTAACGGCTGTGGTCGTTGCCGTGATCGCCGTGGCGGCTTTGGCCGCCACGGTCGGTCCGGTCCGCACCATGATGGAGCCGGGCCGTTCCGTTGCGCGGATCTCCATCAGCGGACTGATCCGCAACAATCAGGAACGGGTCGAAGCCCTCGATCGGCTCAGCCGTTCGAATTCGCTGGCGGTTATCGTCCATATCGACTCACCTGGCGGCACGACCGCCGGGTCCGAGCAATTATTCGACGCATTGCGCCGGCTTCAGGAGAAGAAGCCGATGGTGGTCGTGGTCGATGGGCTGGCGGCATCGGGCGGCTATATCGCGGCGATGTCGGCCGATCATATTGTCGCACTGGACACATCGCTGGTGGGCTCGATCGGCGTGCTGTTCCAGTATCCGAACTTCACCGATGTGCTGAAAACGATCGGCATCAAAGTGGAAGAAATCAAATCCTCGCCGCTCAAAGCTGCGCCGAACGGCTTCGAACCGACCAGTCCCGAGGCGCGGGCGGCGATCAATGCGATCGTGGTCGATTCCTACGCCTGGTTCAAAGACCTCGTGCAGCAGCGCCGTAAACTAGATGACGTTCAGCTTGCCACCGTGGCCGACGGCCGTGTTTTCACCGGGCGGCAAGGCGTCGGCCTTAAGCTGGTCGACGAACTTGGCAACGAGAAAACCGCCTTGGCTTGGCTGGAAAAGGAAAAGAACGTTCCGGCCAACACGCCGGTTCGCAATTACTCGCTTCAACCCCGGTTTGGCGACCTGTCGTTCCTGCACGTCGCGGCCTGGACCTTCGACAGCATCGGCCTGAACGTCATGGCGCGGCGCATCGAGGAATGGGGTGCGCTGCAAGCGGCCGAGCGCCTCAATCTTGACGGCCTATTGGCGCTTTGGCACCCTGCCTCGGCAAACTGAGAACGGGCGTAGACGATGATCAAGTCGGAATTGGTCCAGCGTATCGCCGCCCAGAATCCGCACCTCTATCAGCGTGACGTCGAGAATATCGTGAACGCCATTCTTGGCGAGATCACCAATGCGATGGCGAAAGGTGACCGCGTCGAGCTTCGCGGTTTCGGCGCGTTTTCGGTCAAGCACCGGCCGGCGCGTACCGGGCGCAACCCACGAACCGGCGAGCACGTTTCGGTCGATAAGAAGTCGGTGCCGTTCTTCAAGACTGGCAAGGAAATGCGCGAGCGGCTTAATTCGGAAGGCGCTGCCGCAGCGCCGCCGCAACCGGCATCGGTGGCCGGCTCCTCGTCTTGAGGTAAGCTAGGCGTCGAGTGCTATGATGGCGGCCGGCTTTAACGCCGGCCTTTTCGTTTGCGGGAGCGTTCGCATGCTGCGCAAGATCGCCACGACGATCGTCCTTGTCCCGCTCGTCGTGCTGCTGGTCGGCTTTGCCGTCGCTAACCGGCAGATCGTCAGCGTGTCGTTCGATCCGTTCGATCAGGCGCACCCCGCTTATGCGCTGACCTTGCCGCTGTTCGGCATAGTGTTTGTCCTGATGATCGTCGGGGTGATCATCGGCGGCATCGCCACCTGGTTTCGGCAAGGCCACTGGCGCCGTCGCGCCCGCGCGCTCGATGGCGAAGTGCGGGCGTTGCGCGGCGAGAACGAAGCGTTGCGCAGCCAAATCAGCTCGGCCCCGGCGCAAAACGAGCAGGTCCCGCCGCGGATGCTGCCGCCGACGGCCTAAGTGGCCCAACGGCCTAAGGCGGACTTACCGTGCCAACGCGCTTTGCCATACGGCCGCCGGGCGGCTAGAACCCGGCCTTATGGGCCTTATCGTCAAGATCTGCGGACTGAAGACCCCGGAAGCGCTTGATGTCGCGCTGGAATCCGGCGCGGACATGGTGGGCTTTGTGTTCTTTCCGCCGTCACCGCGCAACCTCGGGACCGAGGCGGCGCGAACGCTTGGCGCGCGTGTCAAGGATCGTGCCGG
>JAFAQJ010000051.1 GCA_019246455.1 Pseudolabrys sp. | reverse complement strand
CGGCCGGCGGAAATCGACCCAACGATCATCTCTCAATGCTCGACCTTGTTCGTGATGCGGCTCGCCAACGATCGCGACCAGAGCCTGATCCGTTCCGCGGTGTCGGATGCCGCTTCCAATCTGCTGTCGTTCATTCCGACCCTTGGTATTCGCGAGGTGTTCGCCTTCGGCTCCGGCGTCGCGTTGCCGACGCGCATGCGCTTCATGGAGGTGCCGCCAGATCGGCGCCCCTCGAGCGAAGCCGCCGGCAGCACCCGTTCGGAAGCCGGCACGAATATCAATCGCGATTTGATCGGACAGGTGATCGAGCGCTGGCGCTCTTCGACTATGAGTCACAAAGTGTCGTACGAAGACGATGATTTAGGCATGCCGCCGATGCCTGATGCGGCGCCGCTCCAACCGGCGCAGCCACCGATGCCAAGCATGCCGCCAGCTCAACCGGCGCAGGCCTATCCGACACAACGTCCGAGCTTGCTGCGCAAGCCGCTCGAATCCACCGCGCCGGCGACTGGCTCGGGCCTTTATTCGCGCCAGGGCCCTGGTCTTGCGGTCGGCCTTCGCAAGCCGAACGACCCTAATCAGCCGCGCTAGCCGCGCGCACCAAAGATCGCCGAACCGACGCGAACGTGCGTCGCGCCGAGTGCGATCGCCGTGGCAAAGTCGGCGCTCATTCCCATCGACAGCAATTTCAAGCCGTTGCGCGCGGCAATCTTGGCGGTGAGCGCAAAATGGGGACCCGGTGCTTCATCTTGTGGCGGAATGCACATCAAACCCGAAACCAAGAGGTTGTATTTATCGCGACACGCCGTGAGGAACGCATCGGCGTTTTGCGGTAGCACGCCGGCCTTTTGCGGCTCGGCGCCAGTGTTGATCTCGATGAACAGCAGGGGCTTGCGATTCTGTTTCTGGATTTCCTTGGCGAGCGCCTCGGCCAAACTGACGCGGTCGAGAGAGTGGATCGCGTCGAACAAAGCCACGGCCTCTTTCGCCTTGTTGGATTGCAATGGCCCGATCAGATGCAATTCGATGTCTGGATGCGCGGCCCGCAAGGCCGGCCATTTGGCTTTGGCCTCCTGAACGCGGTTTTCACCGAAGACCCGCTGGTCGGCAGCGATCACCGGCACAATGGCGTCAGCGTCAAACGTCTTCGATACCGCGACCAAGGTGACGTCCGTCGGATCGCGTCTGGCATCGCGGCAAGCCCGCACGACCTCGGTGCGCACATCGTCCAGTCGGGAACTTCCGGCGATAGCCGTCATTCGGAGCCCTTCAATGCGTGGCCGCTTGCCGTTAACACACTGCTCATGATGTAGGAACGTTTAACGCGCGTTTGCATGGCGTCCGCCGTTAAAGCTTTAAAGAGCAGCCGTAAGGCATCCTAAGCCCAATCAACACGGCTCGGGCGCGGACACAAGCAATGGCCGACGGGGAAGCGCAGCGGAAGTTACCGACATCACGGCACGGCCTTAGTGTGCGCGTGCGTATCATGATCGTCGCGGTGATCGCGATGGTGCCGGTGCTGATCGAGCGAATCTATAATGAGGAAGTCGATCGAGCCGACCGCGTCGCGGCGGCTCACCAGCAGACGCTGAGCCTCGCGCGACAAGCTGCAGCAGCGCAGAACGAAGGAATCGTTTCGGTTCGAGCCTTTCTGCAGTCAATTGCCAGCGCGCGTTCGGCATTCATCGTCTCGAACGATGAATGCAATAACTTCCTGACCAAGATTGCGGCGCCTTTCCCCTGGGTTCAAGCGCTGTCGGTCGCCGATCTACAAGGCAAGATAGTCTGCTCGAGCTTGCCGCAAGCGATTGGGCTCGACATCTCAAATCGTGCGCATTTCATCAAGGCGATCGACTCTAGCGATTTCATTCTCAGCAATTATTTCCTCAGCTCGACAATCGGCGCCCCCGTGATAACCGCAGCGTTGGCGCAGAAGGGGTCGAACGGCGCCGCCGCCGCAGTCGTACTGGCGGTTCTAGATTTACGCTGGTTTGGTCAGTTTACGAGCGGGTTCGCCGTTCCGGGCGGTACCATGCTGATGATCGACGGGGCTGGCTCGGTACTGGCTGAGCACCCGAAAAACCGGAATCTGATCGGCCATCAATTCAAAGATCATCCGCTTGTGAAAGAAGTGCTGGCCAAGCATGAAGGCGTCACGACCATAGACGGGCTTGATGGGGTGCGCCGCATCTTCGGATTCGTGCGGCTTCCGAACACCGACACCTATTTCATGGCCGGCCTCAATGCGGACGAAGTGCTAGGCGCAGCCAATCGCGAAATGTTTATAGCGTTTGCAGAGCTTGGCGTGATCATCACGCTGGCTTTGCTAGCGATCTGGTTTGGCGGCGAACGCCTGCTTGTGCAGCCTATCCGGGTCTTGGCCGAAACCGCGACGCAGATCGGACACGGGGACCGCAGCGTAGCGGCCGCGAATTTGCCGTGGGCGTCTGAATTCGTGCCGCTTGCGGTGGCGCTTGACGACATGACGGCGACATTGGATGCACGGGAGCAAGAACTGCGCGATCGCAACGAGCAGCTCGCCGAGCTTGCTCATACCGACGCCTTGACTGGCCTGGCGAACCGCAGGACTTTCAACGACCGGCTGGCGCGGGAATGGCAGAATGCAGTCCAGTCACAGCACTCAATCGCGGTCCTGATGATCGACGTCGATCATTTCAAGGCTTTCAACGATTGCTATGGCCATCTGCAAGGCGACGCTTGTCTTCGCAAGGTCGGTGGCGTGTTGATGTCGGGAACACGCAACCTCACCGCAGCGCTTGCCGGCGTGCCGGACCTCGAATTGCCGCCCTCGTTTCACAGCCTCGCCGGGCACGCGCGTCGCAGCGATTTCGCGGCCCGGTATGGCGGCGAAGAGTTTGCTGTGCTGCTGCCTAACACCGATCTCGATGGCGCGATCAAGGTCGGCGAGCGGCTCCGGCAGGGTGTTGAAGACCTGTTGATGGCACACGACGGCGCGCCTTGGGGTTTTGTTTCGATCAGCGTTGGTGCCGCGGCCGTTGTGCCCAACGCGGACGCACAACC
>JAFAQJ010000380.1 GCA_019246455.1 Pseudolabrys sp. | reverse complement strand
CGGCGACGATTTGCCCGCGCGCGACTTGCAACGAACCGTCGGGTCCAAATTCTCCACGTAGGCTTGCCGACAACGGCAGGTCGGAATCAATGACCCCTTCGCCAAGCCGCATAGCCAGCAATAGGTCGCGCGCAGAAACTTTGCGAGCTTCGACACCCACAGCCCGCACCCCGCCCTCGATCGGACGAAGTGCTGCACTGATTTGCCAAGGTCGATCGGCCGCTTCGGACGCGAGACGGAAGATGATGCCGCCGAGCGCCGGACGAGTCAGGCTGGCGTTGATATTGCTGAATGACCATTGCTTGCCATTACGCTGATCGTCGACAGTCACGTTGCCGTTTTTCAGTCCAAGTTCGCGGAGATCGTGCCCGTCGAGCCCGCTCGCGCCCAGCCCGTCGATCCACGACAGCAACCCGGCCGCCTGCGTCAACCCCTCGCGGATCGCAACGGCCGGCAACTCGTCTACTGCGGGCGGCGGCAATCCGGACGGCTTCGCGCTGGCAATGGGGCGCGAATTGGCGCCGGCGAACACCGTCACCCTGCCGTCTGTTTCGATACGCACCGACATTTCGGCGCCAACCAAATTGAGGCTCTGCGCGCGCACATGCCCGGTCAGGAGGCTCGACCCTTGAAGCCCGACCTCCGCCTTCGGCGCGCTTGCCACCACCGCGCCGTCCGCATCTCGCACGACAATGTCACGCAGCCGCAGCGCTGTCCGGCCTGCCTCATCCCGCTCGATCTGCGTACCGCCGACCGTTACCGAATGTTTGGTGCCGAAATTTTCTTCGATTGCTGAAGCGAGCCAAGGCGTCGCAAGGTCGAGCTCGATTGGACCGTGCCCGAGACGCCACCACAAGCTCATCACTCCGATTAGCGTTACGGCAAACAGACCGCCCAATGCCAATGCTGATCGGCGGAACCATCGGTGACGCCATGTTCGATAGAGCGCACGGCGCAGTTGCCCCCAGCGCTTGCGCCCGCGACCGAGAAAACCGCGCGGACTAAAGCGCCTGTGAGGTCGCGTGGCAGAATGGGCGGTATCGTGCCCGGACATGTTGTGATGAGATGTCATGCCCTTTGGGGCGCCCCGTCCGTTTAACCGATGAGAATACCGCCACCAAACGGCGATTCGCATAACACGGAGGCCCAACTTAAAGTCAGGTACTACGCGCGAAATCCCTCAATTGCATCGAAATTCAATCGGGGAAAGCGACGAAAGGAAGGCGCATGGCCAATAATCTCGAAGTGGGCGACAAGGCGCCGGCCTTTGAACTGGCGATCGACGGCGGCGGGACCGTGTCGCTTAAGGATTTCCGGGGTCAAAAACTTGCGCTTTATTTCTTTCCCAAGGCCGATACGCCGGGCTGCACCCTCGAGTCCGCGGATTTTTCGAAAGCCAAGGCGCGCTTTGCCAAGACGAATACTGCCATACTCGGCGTTTCGGCCGATCCCGTTTCTACCCAGGATCGGTTTAAGAAAAAGCACAGCCTCAAGATCACGCTCGGATCGGATGAAACCCACAAGACGTTGCGGGCCTACGGCGCATGGGGCGAGAAATCGATGTATGGCCGTAAGTTTATGGGCGTAATCCGCAAAACTTTCCTGATCGACGCCCAAGGAAAGATCGCGCGCATATGGCCAAAAGTATCCGTCACGGATCATGTCGACGAAGTCTTAGAGGCGGCAAAAGCCCTCTAAATCCAGCGGGTCATATGGTTTCCGGATTTTTAACCATAACGGGCTGAAATCGCGCCGGTTGACCCTGCGGTCGGGTCGGCGGGAGCGTCAATGTCGTTGAATCCGTATTGCGCGCCGAACGAGCATTCGCTGCAGCGCTTTTCTCAGCTCCGCCCCCCCTCGGTGACTACGGTCTCCCATCACACCCAGCACCGTCGGTCGAGTGACTATACGCTCGTGCATCACGGTCGTCAGGTTCGTGTCGGGCCAGTATCGTTCTGGATTGTCGTCGGCACACTCGTGGTGATGGCGGTGTGGTCGGTTGGCACGGGTAGTTATTTCGCTTTCAAGGAAGACGTCCTCACGCGCCTCATCAGCCGACAAGCTGAAATGCAATTCGCGTACGAGGATCGCGTGCAGGAGCTGCGCGCTCAAGTCGACCGGGTAACAAGCCGTCAGCTTCTCGATCAGGAAAAATTTGAGCAGAAACTAGAAACGCTGATGAAACGCCAAGCTTTGCTGGAGCAGAGGACATCCATGATCGCCGGCGAAGCTGGCGCGCCACGCGGAAAATCCGGACCGAACAAACCAA
>JAFAQJ010000377.1 GCA_019246455.1 Pseudolabrys sp. | reverse complement strand
GCGCCCGGGGCAAACCGCCAAGCGGCAATCTCCGACACCGCCGTAACCTCGGCGGCGGTACCGGTAATGAAGCATTCCGAGAAGCCGGAAAGCTCCTCCGGCATGATGCGGCGCTCTGTCACGTCAATGCCGCGCCGGCGCGCCAGGTCGATGGCGGTGCGTCGGGTGATTCCATCGAGGAAGCAGTCGGCGATCGGCGTGTGGATTTTGCCGTCCTTAACGAAGAAGATGTTGGCGCCGGTGCACTCGGCAACGCGGCCTTGCCAGTCGAGCATCATAGCGTCGGCATAACCGCGCCGCTCGGCGCGATGCTTCGAGATTGTGCAGATCATGTAGAGGCCGGCGGCCTTGGCGAGGCACGGCGCGGTCTTCGGGTCGGGCCGGCGGTATTCGGCGAGATCGAGCTTGATGCCTTTAAGCCGCTGCTCGGGATCGAAATAGCTCGGCCACTCCCACGACGCGATGGCGAGGTGGATGGTGTTGTTCTGGGCCGAGACGCCCATCATCTCCGAGCCACGCCAGGCGACGGGGCGGACATAGGCGTCCTTCTTGCCGTTCTTGTCGACCACCAGCTGTTTGGCCTTGACGATCTCTTCGACCGAATAGGGGATTTCGAAATCGAGGATGTTGGCGGAGCGCTTCAAACGCTCGGCGTGCTCGCGGCTCTTGAAAACCCTGCCGCCATAGGCGCGCTCGCCCTCGAACACGCAGCTTGCGTAGTGCAGCCCGTGAGACAGCACGTGGAGGTTTGCCTCCTGCCACGGCACCAGTTTGCCGTCGTACCTGATGACCCCTTCGAGCCGGTCATAGGATTGGGCAGCCATCACACAACCTCCTGCAAGCGCGTCCGTCCCGTTCGCAATGTTTTGGGCTTTAAAGGCGCTTTCGTGCCCCCCGTCCAACACTTTGCGTTCGCAGCCGGTACCCGGTAAGAAAGGACCGAAGCGGACCCAATTCGACCACCGATCGACCAGGCCGGACGTACGATCATTTCGTTTCGTCGGCAGATTTTGTAACAAACAACCGAAAATATGTCAACATGGCTGACGTAAATGTGACGGTGCTCAAGGCACCCCCCGCCCAAGCCTCTAATCCAGGCGAGCCGATCTGGGACATTATCGAGCTGCTTTTCTTCGCCTACCGGGACTTCGTCGGTGATCCTGACGAAGTGCTGGGCAAGCTTGGCTTTGGCCGCGCGCATCACCGTGTTCTGCATTTCGTCAATCGCAATCCCGGCATGAAGGTTGCCGACCTGCTCGACATCCTGAAAATCACCAAGCAATCGCTCGGCCGCGTGCTCAAGCAACTGGTCGACGAGGGCTACGTCGTCCAGAAGGAGGGTGCGGTCGATCGCCGCCAGCGGCTTCTGTATGTGACCTCCAAGGGCGAGGCGCTGGCGCTCAAGCTTGCGACGCTGCAGACCGAGCGTATCGCGCGCGCGTTTGGCAGTCTCGGCCCCAACGCGCATGAAGCCGCGTATCGGTTTCTGGCCGCCATGATCGACGACGAGAACCGTGACGGCGTGCTGCGCCAGATCTCGCGGGCCAGCCGCCCGCCGAAAGCGCGCAGCTGATTGTGCCGATGACCGCCGCCGCTCCGCTTCCCGATGACGCGCCCCATATTCTGGTGGTGGACGACGATCGCCGTATCCGCGATTTGCTGTCGCGCTTTTTGGTCAACGAAGGCTATCGCGTCTCGACCGCCGACAACGTCCCGGACGCGCGCGCCAAGCTCAAAGGGCTGAGTTTTGATGTGCTGATCCTCGATTGGATGATGCCGGGCGAAAGCGGCGTCGAGCTCGCAAAGTCGATCCGCGGCACATCGGACGTGCCGATCATAATGCTCACAGCCAAACATGAGATCGAGTTTCGCATCGAAGGGCTGCAATCCGGCGTCGACGATTATCTCGCCAAGCCGTTCGAGCCCCGTGAACTCGCTTTGCGCATTGCCTCGATCCTCAAGCGTGCGCAGCCGGCGGCGGCGCCGCCGGTGGAATCCGTGCGGTTCGGTAAATTCGTGTTCCACATCGTGCGCGGCGAGCTGCGCAAGGGCGATGACGTGATCCGGCTCACCGACCGCGAACGCGACATGTTGCGCGTGCTCGCCGCTACGCCCGGCGAAACCGTGTCGCGGATGGCGCTGGCGGGAGGCGATGCCGTCAGCGAGCGCGCGGTCGACGTTCAAGTCAACCGGCTGCGGCGCAAAATCGAGAAGAATCCCAGCAATCCGCTAATCGTGCAGACGGTACGCGGCATTGGCTATCGCCTCGTGGTGTCGTCATGACCTCGCTCGACATCGGCATGGCAACGGGCCGCGCGATCTGGCGCGGCATTAGTACCGCGATCGCAGGCGTCGGTGATGGCTGGCGCCGTATCAGCCGTTGGCTCAATCGCGTGATGCCGAAAGGCCTCTACGCCCGCGCCTTGCTGATCATCATCATTCCGATGGTCATTCTCCAGTCCGTGATCGCCTACGTGTTCATGGAGCGGCACTGGAGCCTGGTGACGCAGCGCTTGTCGGCGGGCGTGGTGTCGGACATTGGGTCGCTGATTGATGTGACGCGCGGTTATCCGCAAGATGCCGATCGCGCGTTGGTGCGCCGTATCGCCGCCGAACGGCTGGGTCTCACGGTCGATTTCCTGCCGGTCACGGAGATGCCGCCGCCCGGTCCAAAACCCTTCTTCTCGCTGCTCGATCAGTCGCTGTCGGAGGAACTACGCAGGCAGATCGGCCGGCCGTTCTGGATCGATACGGTCGGCCGATCGGCGCTGCTCGAAATCCGCATTCAACTCGATGACTCGGTGATGCGGATCTTCGCGCGGCGCAGCGCCGCCTATGCCTCGAACTCCGAGATCTTCCTGCTCTGGATGATCGGCACGTCATTGATCCTGCTGGCGATCGCGATCGTGTTCCTGCGCAATCAGATCAAACCGATCCTGCGCCTGGCCGACGCGGCGGAAAGCTTCGGCAAAGGCCGCGACGTGCCGAACTTCCGGCCACGCGGCGCGCGTGAGGTGCGACGCGCGGCGCAAGCCTTCATCGAGATGAAGAATCGGGTCGAGCGTACCATCGAACAGCGCACCGCGATGCTGGCAGGCGTTTCGCACGACCTGCGCACGGTGCTGACCCGCTTCAAGCTTGAGCTGGCGCTGGCGAAGAAGTCGCCCGAGACGGAATCGATGAAGCGCGACGTCGACGAAATGGCGAACATGCTCGAGGCTTATCTGTCATTTGCCCGCGGCGACAGTGGGGAGCAGTCGGCGCCGACCGACATGGCGGCGTTCCTCGAAGAGCTCAAGCTCGATGCAGAGCGGCACGGTCACAAGGTCACCATCGTGTTCCACGGCCCGCCGGTGGTCACGGTGCGCGCTGCCGCCTTCAAGCGTTGCATCGCCAACCTCGTGTCGAATGCAGCGCGTTTTGCGCACGACATCGCGCTCACCGGACATCGCGACCATCGCTATCTCACGATCACGGTGGACGATGATGGTCCCGGCATTCCGCCACATCTCCGCGAGGAAGTGTTCCGGCCGTTTTTGCGTCTCGACGATGCGCGCAATCAGGACGAGGGTGGCACGGGATTGGGGCTCGCGATCGCGCGCGACATTGCGCGTTCGCATGGCGGCGACATTACGTTGGAGAACAGCCCGCTCGGCGGATTGCGGGCGACCGTGCGGATTCCCGTTTAGGCGGCGTCCGCTTCCGTCGGCCCTTCATCGAACGCACGCCGCCGGCGACGCGGCAATCCGCGGCACAACGCCGCCGGGATGCAGCACAGATCATCAACGAAACCGGACCAGCGCTCGGCACTGGCCAGGCCCCGGTCGAGCGCCGCCATGGTGCGATCGAGCCCCGGCTCCTCGTCGTCCAGCCAAACGGCAAGAACGCGCCCGAACAACAGCGCCGCGCCTTGCGCGCGAAGAGTCCCACGCGGGCCAGACGTTCCGATATTCGCGGCGGTCAACATCCACTGCTGCGAGCGAACCGCCATCGTGTTAAGCGCCAAAGCGAGCCCTGGATTGCGGCGCGCCGAGCGGAGCAGCGAGCGAATGGCTTCCTTGTAAGGCGCCACCATTTCCAGCCGCCGCATGAACACCTCAAACAGCCGTTCGCGCGCCGGGTCCTCCGACATATCGTCGGTTGCAGCTGCGAGCACCTTGCGGTCGATGTCTTTGATGTGCGCGGCGAGGATCGCGAGCGTCGAGCCGAATTCGGCCCGTAAATCCGATAGCGATATTCCTGCCTGGCTGGCAATTTCGGCGAGACCGACGTCTTCAAAGGATTTTTCAGCGAGCAACGCCATCAGCGAGTCGATTGCTTTGTCGCGATGGGTTGTGCCGCGCGGCGACGGCGCGGCGGCCGTGGTCTTCGGCTTGCGGGCGGGTTTGGATGCGCGGGCCATGTTCGCCTCCAGGACTGGGTATGACCTTTATTTATTCCCGGAACGGCCACGGTTCTAGGGGAAGGAACCCGAAATCAGCCCGCTAATTCGCGAGACCGGCGTGTCGCTTTTGCGACAGCAGTGGTCAGCAGGGTTTCAAAACCGCCTGGCCCCATCAGGACTTCGAGCGCCGCCGCGGTTGTGCCACCGGGGGAGGTGACGTTCTGCCGCAGCACCGCCGCCTCGAGTGGCGAAGCGCGCAGCAACTCGCCGGAACCCGCGATGGTTTCGCGGGCCAGCTTTGCCGCGAGGGTTTTCGGCAACCCCGCGTCGATTGCCGCTGCGGTCAGCGCCTCGGCGAGCAGAAACAGGTAGGCGGGACCCGATCCCGAGACGGCGGTGACTGCGTCGAGTAACGCCTCGTCGTCGACCCATTCCACCGCGCCTGTTGTCGCCAGCAGGCTGTCCGCGATGGCGCGCTGGCCTTTGGTGACACTCTTGTTGGCCACGGCAACGGTGATGCCGCGTCCGATCGAGGCCGGCAGGTTGGGCATGGCCCGCACGATCGGAATGCGCGCGCCGAAGGATTTTTCGAGGAACGTCAGTGTACGCCCGGCCATGATCGAGACGACCAGCGTGTTTTTACCGGCGCGGGCGTTTAGCGCCGGCAGTGCTTCCGGCGCGGTTTGCGGTTTGACGGCGACGACGATCACCGATGCGGCGCTGCGCACCTGCTCTGGATTGATGATCGCTCCGCGCCGCCGCAATGCTGAGATCGCCTTTACCGGCGCTGGCTCGACGACGATCAAATTCTTCGGATCGAGCCCACGCTTGAGCCAGCCGGCGAGCATCGCGCCACCCATCTTGCCGGCGCCGGCTAGCAGTAGCTTGCCGCGAAGGTTTTTCAGAGGTTTTGGGTTTTCCGCCATGGCCGTTGTGGCCGGCTTCAGGCTTCGCCCGAGGTCTCGAACATCGCGGCGTTGAGCGATTCACGCGCGCTCTTGCCGGCCCAGACCACGAATTGGAACGCGGTGAAGTAACGCTCGCATGCATCGAGCGCGTTGCCGAGCAGCGCCTCACACTGTTTGCCCGAGGCTTCAACGCCGCCCGATAGCATCAGGGCGTGGCGGAACATGACGATGCCTTCCTTGGTCCACAAATCGAAATGGCCGACCCAGAGCTGCTCGTTGATCATGCCGATCAATTGTTGAATCTCGCCGCAGCGGCGTTCCGGGACCTTGAGATCGAACGCGCAGGCGAGGTGCAACGCCTCGATCCCATCCATCCACGTGTACGACACCTGATAGTCGGTCCATTTGCCGTTGACCAGGATCGTGATCTCGTCCTCGCTCGAGCGCTCGAACGACCAATCGTGGCCGGCTGCAATGCGTTCGACGATGTCGAGTGGGTTGCCCCGCGGATTATCAGAGGAGAAATCGATAAGGGCCATGCTATTCGCCTGTCGAACTTTGCCGACTTGTTGGGAACGCACGCCACCGATTCAGAGTCCGAGTCCGCCCTCGTAAGGGCCGAATTCGCGCAACAATACGGGAAACGGGCCGACCGCTCGTCAGCGACTCAACGCAAAACGAATCATCTGGCGAACCGACTATAACCCCGCTCGATTCGGCCGCCAAAGCGAGCGACGGCATGCATCGAACGCTCTCAGTGGGCCGTGATTTGCGGCGCTGAATCAACGTCGTGCCTGTGCATGTCCACAGGCAATCGGCCGTCATATTGACTCTTGTGGTGGATAAGTGGCGCCGGAGTCAGTCGAACAGACTCGATACTGACTCTTCGTGCGCGGTGCGTCCGATCGCTTCGCCGATCAAGGTCGCGATCGGCAGAATACGAATGTTCGGCGTGTTCAGGACTTCTTGCGTCGGCTGGATCGAGTCGGTGATTACCAGTTCCTTGAGCCGGGACTTGGCGATGCGCGCGGTGGCGCCGCCCGACAGCACGCCGTGGCTGATATAGGCATAAACCGCCTTGGCGCCCTGCGCGAGCAATGCGTCGGCGGCGTTCACCAGCGTGCCGCCGCTGTCGACAATGTCGTCAATCAGCACACAAGTGTAACCGGCGACGTCGCCGATCACGTTCATGACTTCGGACTCGCCGGCGCGCTCGCGGCG
>JAFAQJ010000321.1 GCA_019246455.1 Pseudolabrys sp. | reverse complement strand
CTTGTTGTAGAGCGCGCCGGTTTGCGCGCGCACGTAGCTGGTGTTGATCTTCGGGAAGTCCTTGCGGAAGCCTTCCATGATGCCCGCGGTGCCGGCTTCGTTCTCGTGACAATAGAAGACGAGCTGGCCTTCTTGCTCGGCCTTAGCGACGTCCGCGGTCGTCATGAAGTCGAGCACCTTGGTCGGCGACTTCGTCGTGCCTTGCGCGAGGATTGCAGGCGCAGCGAGTCCGGCGAGCGGCGCCGCGGCGCCCGCCTGAAGCAAGGCGCGGCGCGTAATTTTTCCTGTGCTTGCCATCGTTTCCTCTCCCTATGTCGAGTTTTTTAGTTGTTGTTTTGGGCCGCAAGCCAACACGCGGCTTATGCAGAGATGCTAGGCCAGAATGCGCGATTTTGACAACGGCAGGCAGATTCAGGCGCGTGCCAGCGCGGCGTTGTAATAACGGCGATCGTGCGTGACCTCGCGGCCCAGCCAGTCCGGCCGCGCAAATTTGTCGCCGCGGCGTTGGAGCTCGATCTCGGCGATGACCAGGCCTTTGTGCGCGCCGCCGAACACATCGATTTCCCAGACGCGCCGGCCCGCCAGCACATGATACCGCCGTTTGACGATCGTGACGCCCTGGCGCAGTCGGATGAGCGCGCGGGCATCGTTTACGGGAATGCGGTATTCGAATTCATCGCGGCTGCGTCCCGGTTTCGCGCTCTTGATCGTGACGAACGCCTTTTTGCCGTCGATGACGCGCACGCGAACCGAAGTTTTTCTCGTGCTGGCGAGATAAGCCTGGACGATCTTGTGCGATCGCCGAACTTTCTTCTTCCAGCCGTCGTTGTGAACCAGGAATTTGCGCTCGATTTCCTTGGCCAATCGCTTGCTCCGCTGTGGCAGTGCGGCAAGCGCGGCCCGCCTCACTCCGTTACGAGCTTGACCTGATCGCCCGGCTTGAGTTTGTCGCCGGCGGCGAGACCATTGACGATGAGGAAACGCTCTTTCTTCTTGTCCGTCATCATACGGGCCGCGAGCCTATCGATCGTGTCGGACGGCCTCACCGTCACGACCTTGATCCGCAACGGGTGTACGCTTTGACTTTCCTTTAGCGTGAGGCGCCGGAAGGTATTCACGGAATCGCGGAATGCGCGATCGGCTTCAGCTGACTTCTGCTTCGCGGCGAAGATAAAGCGGTAGACGTCCGAGCCGAACCGCACGGCATAAAGCCGGAACGACCATTGATCGCCGCCCGCCGCCGCGGTCGCGGCCGGGAAGCCGTTGATTGTGAACTGCTCGACCGAATTCGGGTCGACATTCTCGATCCAGCCCGAGCGCAGATAATCGGCGAGCGACTGCTCGGCCGGCACCTGCACGACATCGAGCCGCAGCGCCTGCCCACCGCCGTCCTTGACGCCGAGCACGGCCTGCGCGGTGTTGTCGAGCGAGAAGGCGGGCGGCCCCGTGAAGGTGAAGCCGAGCTTGGGGTGCAGGAAGTGGCGGCCGCGCACAAAGCCTTCGCTCGGATCTTCGCCATAGACGAGACCGTCGAGCGCCGCGAGATACTCGGCGCGCTCGCGCTTGCCGGAGCCAGGTCCGGTGTATTGCCGGGCATTGGCCTGCGCGTTCCTGATGCGGTCGGGCGTCGCCGGATGAGTCGACAAGAAGTCGCGCGAGCGCGGATCGGGGTCGTTGTTGCCGGCGGTCCTGATGTCGGCATTGCGCTGCATGTCGTTGAGGAAGCGCACGGCGCCGTAAGGATCGAGGCCGGCGCGCGCTGCGATGCCGACGCCGATGCCGTCGGCTTCGAATTCCTGCGCCCGCGAGAAGCTTGCGAGCGTCAGCTTCGATTTCGCGAGCGCCAGCGCGCCAAGTTCGGGGTCGCCGAGCACGTCCTGCGCGACCGCCGCGATCGTCACCGATTGCCGCGCCTGTTCCTCGCGAATCGCAGCATGGCGGGCGATGACGTGCGCCATCTCATGCGACAACACCGAAGCGAGCTCGGATTCGTCGTTGGCGAGCGCGATGATGCCCCGCGTAATGTAGAGTTGGCCGTTGGGCAGGGCGAAAGCGTTGATGGCCGGCGAGTTGAGAATGACGACCTGGTATTTCAAATCGGGCCGCTCCGACGCGGCGACCAGCCTGTCGACGGTCTTGTTGATCAGCACCTCGACCTTTGGGTTTTCGTAAAGCCCGCCGTAAGAAGCTAGGATGCGCGCGTGCTCGCGCAGTTCCGCCGGCTGCTGATCGGTTTTGGCCGGGGGGTTCGGCAGGCTGACGGTGCGAAAATCGGGAGTCGACGTGCACGAGGCGAGTAACCCCAGAATAACGCCGAGCATCGCCGGGGCCGACCATCGCCGACGTCGCGAACACCGCGCCGATGTATCCTGCGTTTTTCCCCCGGACATATCTTCAGTCTACCAGTTTAATCTGCCCGGGACGTTGCGCTTCGATCGTCGGTCCGAGCCGCTGCTCCATCACGCTGCGTACGCGAATCCGCTGTCCTTCCAGTTGCCTAGGAGTGCCCCCAAGGCTAGCGAGAACATACGCTGATTGCGTTTTAAAATTGTCAGCGTCAGGCCCTGCTACCAACGCTTTGAAAAGTTGACGTAAATCACGGAGCCGCGGTCGTTCACCGATACCGCTTGGCTTTCGACCAGTGCAAAATGGCCCTCTTGCGCCGCCGGACGTTTCAGGCGGGGGGACTGCACCTCCCGCTTATCGTCCATGACAAAGGTGCGTCCATCGCGGACAACGCTGACTGTGCCGGTCGCGATCTCCGGTCCAGCGCCGGAGCTCGGCCAATAGCGCCACAAGCGCGACATAAAATGTGCGTCCCCCATGGCCTATCGTATCCGCAGTTGCGCCCGGCGCGCGACCGGCGATATTGGACGCGCCGGAACGGTCCCGTAGCTCAGCTGGATAGAGCAGCGGTTTCCTAAACCGAAGGTCGGAGGTTCGACTCCTCTCGGGACCGCCAACGCCGCTCTCTAACTGCCGGCGTAAAGTCAACGCCGTGCTGATTCCAGAGCGCAGGCCGGATCGCTATAGGGCCGAGATCAGCCGGCGCGGCGCGAGCGCGCAACGCCTTCGAGCAGCGTCTTGCCAAGCGACCAGATCGCGCCCGGCACGCGGTGCGCGTCGGCGATCACCGCTTCGAACGACTTCTCGATCCAGTCGCA
>JAFAQJ010000261.1 GCA_019246455.1 Pseudolabrys sp. | reverse complement strand
TTGATGATCGGCCAGTTGATCGCGCTGGCGCCGCGGTAGGCCGGCAACAGCGAGGGGTGATACTGAATTGAGCCGCGCGTCGGAATGTTGAGGAATTCTTCCGGCACGAACAGCGTCACGAACGCCATCACCTGCAGATCGGGCTTGAGTGCCCTGAACTCTTCCCAGACCTTCGGATCCTTGTACGAGGCCGGCTGATAGATTGGCAGATTCGCGGCGAGCGCCGCTTCCTTGAGCGGATCCGCTTTGGCGCCAGGTTTCTCTGGCGCAACATAGACACCAATCACGTTCTCGCCGCGCTTGAGCAGCGCTTCGAGCACGGCCTTGCCAAAGGCCTGCTGGCCGTGGACGACAATACGCATACGACTTCTCCCCAATCCCCCGGCGTTAAGCGGCCTTCTCTTTTTTCTCCGGCGCACTCAGCGCACCGGAGCCCTTGATCTCGGCAATCTCGCTCGCCTTGAAGCCGAGCACGTCCTTGAGGATTTCATCGGTGTGCTCGCCCAAGAGCGGCGACCGCGTCACCTCGGAAATCGAGTCAGACATTTTGATCGGGTTGCCGACCGTCAGATATTTGCCCCGCTTGGGATGATCGACTTCGACCACCGTGCCGGTCTTGCGCAGCGACGGTTCCTCGGCGATCTCCTTCATCGACAAGATCGGGCCGACCGGAATATCGACCTTGTTGCACAGCTCCATGACCTCGAACTTGGTCTTGGTCTTGGTCCAATCTTCGATACGGGCGAAAATCTTCTTCAGCTTCGGCAGCCGCGCGCGCGGCGTGGCGTATTCCGGATCGGTCTTCCAGGTCGGCTCGCCGATCAGATCGCAGATCGGCTCCCAAACCGGCGCCTGCGTGATGAAGTAAATGTAGGCGTCGGGATCGGTCTCCCAGCCTTTGCACTTGAGAATCCAGCCGGGCTGCCCGCCGCCGCTGTCGTTGCCGGCGCGCGGTACGGAATCACCAAACGGGACGTTTTCGCCATACTGGCTGTATTCGGTGAGCGGGCCGGCCTTGAGACGCTGCTGGTCGCGTAACTTGACGCGGCAGAGATTGAGAACGCCGTCCTGCATCGCGGCAAGGACCTTCTGGCCGCGGCCGGTGCGGTTGCGCTGATAGAGGGCAGCGACAATGCCAAGCGCCAGATGCAGGCCGGTGCCGCTATCGCCGATCTGCGCACCCGTGACGAGCGGCGGACCTTCGCGGAATCCGGTGGTCGAGGCCGAGCCGCCGGCGCATTGCGCGACATTCTCGTAGACCTTGCAATCTTCGTACGGTCCAGGACCAAAGCCTTTCACCGATGCGACGACCATGCGCGGATTGGTCTTGTGGATGTGCTCCCAAGTAAGCCCCATGCGATCGAGCGCGCCCGGCGCGAAGTTTTCGACCAGCACGTCGCAACTCTTGATCAGCGCATCGAGCACACGCTTGCCCTGCGGATGCTTCGAATCGATCGTAATTGAACGCTTGTTGTGGTTGAGCATCGTGAAGTAGAGCGAATCCGCACCCTTCACGTCGACGAGCTGGCCGCGGGTGATGTCGCCGACGCCGGGGCGCTCGACTTTGATCACATCGGCGCCGAGCCAGGCGAGAAGCTGCGTGCAGGTCGGACCGGACTGGACGTGCGTAAAGTCGAGGATGCGCACGCCATCGAGCGCCTTGCCGTCTTTACCAAATGCCTTGGTGCTAACCTTTGGAAGCCCGTTCGTCAGTTTCTTAGATTTGATCTTCACAACCCTCTTCGAGGCCGCTTTGACCTTTTTTTCTTTCTTGTTCTTTTTTGCCATTGCCGTTTCCCTTACTTCTTTTTCAGCGCGCTTTGCGGATTGAGATTGCCGATTCGGCCTGACTCGCTACCCGCGGCCGGGTCGATCACGGCGTTGATGAGCGTCGGCTTGCCCGAGTCGAGCGCTTCGTTGACGGCGCGGCGCAATTCGTCGGGGGACGTGGCATTGATGCCCACCCCGCCGAACGCCTCCATCATCTTGTCGTAGCGCGCGCCCTTGACGAACACGGTCGTCGCCGGATCGTCGCCATTCTTGTTGACGTCGGTGCCACGATAAATACCGTCGTTATTGAAAATCACGACACAGACCGGCAGCTTGTAGCGGCAGATCGTCTCGACTTCCATGCCGGAGAAGCCAAAGGCCGAGTCGCCTTCCACCGCGAGCACCGGATGGCCAGTTTCGACCGTTGCGGCAATCGCCTGACCCATGCCGATGCCCATGATGCCCCAGGTGCCGACATCGAGCCGCTTGCGCGGCTTGTAGATGTCAATGATGCCACGCGCGAGGTCGAGCGTGTTCGCGCCTTCGTTGACCAGGATGGTTTCGGGACGCTCCTTGATGATCGTGCGCAGCACGCCGAGCGCGCCGTGGTAATCCATCGGCACGTTGTTGTTCATCAGCTTCGGCGCCATCTTGGCAACGTTCTCGTCGCGCTTCGACGTGACAGCCTTGGTCCAGTCCGCTGGCGGCGCAGCCCAGCTGTTGCCCATCGCGGTGAGCATCGCGGTCACGCACGAACCGATATCGCCAACAACGGGTGCAACGATCTCGACATTCGAATCCATTTCCTTGGGCTCAATGTCGATCTGGACGAACTTCTTGGCGGCCTCGCCCCATTGCTTGCCCTTGCCGTGCGAAAGCAGCCAGTTAAGCCGCGCGCCGATCATCAGGACGACGTCGCTGTCTTTGAGCACGGTCGAGCGTGCGGCGCCGGCGCACTGCGGATGCGTGTCCGGCAAAAGGCCCTTCGCCATCGACATAGGTAGGAATGGCACGCCGCTCTTTTCGACGAAGTTTCGGATTGCGTCGTCAGCTTGCGCATAGGCCGCGCCTTTGCCGAGAATGATCAACGGCTTTTTGGCTGACTTGAGCACATCGAGGGCACGCTTGATGGAATCGGGCGCGGGAATCTGGGCTGGCGCTGCGTCGATCACTTTGACCAGCGACTTCTTGCCTTTTTCGGCATCCATCACCTGACCGAACAGCTTGGCAGGCAAATCGAGATAGACGCCACCGGGACGGCCCGAGACGGCCGAACGGATCGCGCGGGCAATGCCGATGCCGATGTCCTGGGCGTGCAGCACGCGATACGCCGCTTTGCACATGCTCTTGGCAACCGCGAGCTGGTCCATCTCCTCGTAGTCACCTTGCTGTAAGTCGACGACTTCGCGTTCGGACGAACCGGAGATGAGGATCATGGGGTAGCAATTGGTCGTCGCATGCGCGAGCGCGGTCAGACCATTGAGGAAGCCCGGTGCCGACACGGTCACGCAGATCCCAGGCTTTTTGGTGAGAAAGCCGGCGATCGCCGCGGCATAACCGGCGTTCTGCTCGTGACGGAACGACAGCACGCGAAGGCCTTCGCTCTGCGACATACGAAGGAAATCGGTGATCGGAATCCCAGGTACCGCGTAAATTGTCTTCACACCGTTAAGCTTGAGCGCGTCGATGACGAGATGAAACCCATCCGTCAGATTTTGCTCGGCTTGAGGCGCCTCTGCGATCTTTATTGCTGCGTCAGCCATGGCAGGCTCCCGTCTCTTGTTCGTCTAATCGAGATAATCCGCGTAACGTTCCACATGCTCGGCGAGACCGAGCGCGTGGTCGCGGACCAGTTGTTCCGCGGTTTTGGTATCGCGCGCTTCGAGCGCTTCGATGATGTGCATGTGATCGCGGATCGAACGTTCGGCACGATCTTTCTCGACGATCGTCTTGCGCCGGATCATCCGCATGTGCGTGAACAAATTCTCCGCCATATCGATGAGCACGTGATTCTGGCTCATGCGAATGATCGATTGATGGAATTCGATGTTGACCTCGGAATATTCGTCGAGGTGGGCGAGAACCTTGCCATCAACGAAGGTTGC
>JAFAQJ010000085.1 GCA_019246455.1 Pseudolabrys sp. | reverse complement strand
AGAACCGTGAGGAATACGGTGAGCGCCAGCGCCGCGGTGACGATGATGTGCGACGTCACTGTGAAGGTATAGGGAATGAGCCCGACCAGGTTCGTCACCAGAATGAACATGAACAGCGAGAATACGAAGGGGAAGAACTTCATCCCTTCCTTGCCTGCGGTGCTGTTGATGGTGTTGGCGACGAACTCGTAGGACAGCTCGGCCACCGATTGCAGCCGGCCCGGAACGACGGCGCGGCGCGCGGTGGTTGCGAGCAGGAACGCGGTGATGCCGCCGGCGGCGAGCACCATGAAGGCGGCGGAATTGGTGAAGTTGATCTGCGTCGCGCCGATCTTGGCGACCGGGAACAGATCGACGATCTGGAACTGATGGATCGGGTCGGCCATGACCTGCGGGCGGTCCTATCGATTGTCACGCACGACGCCGGCCGCGCGCATCACGTTTAATACCCCGGCGACAAAGCCGAGCAGCAGAAAGACAATGAGCCCCCACGGCGAGATGCCGAGAAATCGGTCGAGCAGCCAACCGATCCCCGCGCCGACCAACACGCCTGCAACCAGTTCGGTTGAAAGACGGAAGCCCTTCGCCAACGCCGAGGTGTCGGCGCCGGAGCGAGGACCGGACCCGTTTTCGGATGGCCGGCTCTTTTGCTGGAGCCGGGTGCCGAGACGCTGGAGCCTCGCGGAGAGAGCGGCTTCTTCGTCCGGCTGGTCTTGTCGTTTGTCCGTCTCTCGCGTGTCGTCAGCCATGCTCGCGACCTGCGAAAGGTACAAGGACACTCCACAAACCCGCCGCCCTAAAAGCCGCGCGGACCATACTGACGCGATATGTGCGAGTCAAGAAAGCCTACTGCGACATAAGTCGCTGATAGTTGGGAAGAAAATGCAAATTTTCTCGCCCGAGTTTTACTCGGCCTGAGCGCGATGCTGCGCTGCGAGGAAAGGGGGGAACAGTTCTGCAACCCGGCTCTCGATGTTAGCGTTGCAAAGCGGGCGGGGCAGGAGGACGTCATGACTCGGATCATCGTCGGTGCCGCTTTCATCGTTGGATGTTGGATCATCGTCGCTGCCGCACAGGACGCGATGCCGCCGAAGACCGATCTGCCTGGCGCAGATGCCGCCGGCCGCCGCTATCAGTTCAACAAGACCGGCGACGGTGTGTTGCGGCTCGATACCGAGACCGGGCAAGTGAGCTATTGCACTGCGCGTGAGGCAGGCTGGGTGTGTCAGCTTGCCGCGGACGATCGAACGGCGCTCGACAACGAAATCGTCCGGCTGCAGACGCAAATCGATTCCCTTAAGAAACAAATGGCGGATGCCGGAACACCGGCGCCAACGCCGCCGCGGCCGCCGGAAGGCATTCCACCCTCGAAAAACGGGGAGTTGAAATTGCCGAGCCGTGCCGATCTCGATCGCGCCAAGGCCTTCATCGATGAAGCGTGGCGGCGCCTTGTCGACATGGTCGATCAATGGCGCCATGATTTGCACCGCTCCTGAATGCCCAAAGTCTCGGACATCGTTTCGGTCACGCCGCAGGTGCTGGCGTCGGCGACAGTCGCGATCGAAACCAGCGGTCAGGGCTTCATTGATATCAGCCGCCACACCGCGCATTTCCTGCGCGATGCCGCGGCAAAAGATGGCGTCCTGCTGCTTTATCTGCGCCACACATCGGCGTCGCTGGTGATCCAGGAAAATGCCGATCCCGACGTGCAGGAGGACCTAATGACGGCACTCGAACGGCTGGCGCCGGAGCGCGCCGGTTGGGCGCACGACACTGAGGGTCCGGACGACATGCCGGCGCATATCAAGGCCATGTTGAACGGCGTATCGCTCAACATCCCGGTCGCCGGCGGCAAGGCATTGCTGGGGACGTGGCAGGCCATCTATCTTGTCGAGCACCGCACCGCACCGCACGCGCGCGAGATCGTGCTGCAATTCATCGGTACCAAAATCTAGGGCCAATTTCGGCCCTTTTTCGCCGCGCCTTGATGAGTCAAGATGGCAGGCCTAAGAGGGCCACGTGCACAACACCGACGTCTACCGCTTTGTGATTGCCGACGATCACCCGCTGTTTCGCGGCGCTTTGCGCGAAGCGGTGACCGGGCTGTTCGACCGCATGGAGATCGCGGAGGCTGGCACGTTCGACGAGGTCGCGACGCTGCTTGAAAAAGGCAGCGAAGTTGACGTCATCCTACTCGATCTCGCAATGCCCGGCGCGCGCGGTTTTTCGGGTCTGATGTATTTGCGCGCGCAATATCCCAGCGTGCCGGTTGTCGTTGTGTCCGCCAACGACGATCCCGCGGCGATCCGCCGCTGCATGCAGTTCGGCGCATCGGGTTTCATTCCCAAGACGCTCGGCACCGAAGAGATGCGTGCGGCGATTTCGCGCGTCATCAACGGCGGCGTATGGACACCGCCCGACGTCGATCTCAAGGCGGCCGAC
>JAFAQJ010000079.1 GCA_019246455.1 Pseudolabrys sp. | reverse complement strand
GTCGGCGACGATGCCGAATTCGCTGCCGACCGGGTCGGGCATTTCGCGCGCTACCATCGTGATGGCAATTGGCACCGGGTGGCCGGCGCGCAACGACCGAACGATGATGTCGATGGCGTCGGGAAATTGCGCGCCGAATTTCTTCCGGCGTCTGCCGCGCAATACTTTGAGGGCGAGGAGGGGAAGCGGTACGAGACAGAAACCGCCGGCGATCGTTGCGTGGGTGAGCGGGCGGCCGGTCATCGCCATCGCGGCGAATGCCGTGGCGGCAAACAGCGCGACGAGCAGAACGCCGCGACGGAACCCGATGGTGAGTCCGGATTGTAGCAGAAGCTGATTGAGGTTGACGAGTGGCAGGCGGTATTCGCCGCTTCCTGTGAGGCCACGTTCGCGGCGCAGCTTGACGAGAACGCTGCCGCGATCAGCGACGCCATCGGTGATACACAGTCGGTGGTTGATGTGCTTGCGATAGGACGCGCGGGTGAAGACGAGGAGATAAATCGCCTCGGCAGCGAGCGCCGCCGAAAGCCCGACCAAGAGATAAATAATGTGAAGTTGAGTGAGCTGGAACATGGTCAGAGCGGCTGCGAGGGGTCGAACAACCTGCCCTCGATGCGGATGCCATGATTGACGAGCTCAGTGAGAAAGCGTGGGCGGATGCCGGTCGCCTGGAAATGGCCTTCAACAGCGCCGTCGGCTCCGGTGCCGGTGCGCACGAACTTGAAGATCTCCTGCATCTGAATGATGTCGCCTTCGAGCCCGGTAATCTCCGAGATCGATGTGACCTTGCGTTTGCCGTCGGATTGCCGCGCGAGCTGCACGATGAGCTGGATCGCGCCGGCGATCTGGCCGCGGATCGAGGCGACCGTCATGGGCATGCCGGCCATGCCGATCATCTGCTCGAGGCGTGAGATCGCGTCGCGCGGCGTGTTGGCATGGATCGTCGCCATCGAGCCTTCGTGGCCGGTGTTCATGGCCTGCAACATGTCGAAGGCTTCCTCGCCACGGCACTCGCCGAGGATGATGCGGTCGGGCCGCATGCGCAGCGCGTTCTTGACCAATTCACGCTGGCGAATTTCGCCCTTGCCTTCGATGTTGGGCGGGCGGGTTTCCATGCGTCCGACATGCGGTTGCTGCAGCTGCAATTCGGCAGCGTCCTCGATGGTGATGAGGCGCTCCTTCTCGGAGATGAAGGCGGAGAGTGCGTTGAGCATCGTGGTCTTGCCGGAGCCGGTGCCGCCAGAAATGATCGTGGTGATGCGTGCTTTGACCGCGGCGCCGAGGATTTCCGCCATTTGCGGCTTCAGCGCGCCGATTTCGACGAGCTTCGATAGATTCAGCGGCTTCTTAGAGAATTTACGGATAGAGACGAGCGGTCCGTCGACGCCGATCGGGCGCACGGCGACGTTGACGCGAGAACCATCGAGCAAGCGCGCGTCGCACAGCGGATGGGATTCATCGACGCGGCGGCCGACAGCGGCGACAATTTTATTGATAATACGAACCAGATGTTGCTCGTCCTTGAAGCGCACCGCGAGGCGCTCGAGAATGCCGCGACGCTCGACATAAACGCTCTCATGGCCATTGATGAGAATGTCATTGATCGACGGGTCTTTGAGCAGCGGTTCAAGTGGGCCTAACCCCGTCATTTCGTCCATGATCTCGGAGGAAAATTCCTCGAGCTCCTGGCCGTTGAGCGCCAGACGTTCGGCTAGGACGTATTGCGTGACCAGCTTGCCGACCTGCGAGCGGATCTCGCTTTCGGGCAAACGTTCGAGCGCGGAGAGATTGATCTCTTCGATCAGCTTGCGATGCAGACGAACCTTGGCGTCGAGCACCTTCTCGCTGTGAAGCGTGTTCGTGGCGGGCGCCTCGGCCGCCGCTTCGGCCATTGCCGGTTCGACCGGCGGCGCAATCGCGACTTCCGGAATAACACTGGGCGCACTGGTGCGAAAGGAACTGAAACGGCCCGCCATCGCATTATCTCGCCGGGGCGAGGCCAAGCCTGGCGAGCAAAGGGCTGGATTTCGCGGCACGCTTCGGTCCGGCTTGGGGCAGGACCAGCTTCCTCATCTCCAGCGTGATTTTGTTGCCCGGTTTGACGTCTTGCAGCGGCACGCCGCGATCGATTGCCTCGCGCACCAGCGCATAATCGTTTGGGATCGCGGCGGCAAAGGCGTTGCCCAAAGTCTGCTCGAGATCGGCGCGGCGCAGGGCGGGCGAGAACATGGCGTACTGGAAGCGGTTCACGACGACGCGAGGATTAACGCGCTCCGCGAAGCGCTCCTTCATCGCGCCAACGAGATTACGCGCATGGCGCAGGCCCGGCACGGTCGATTCACTAACCACGTAGAGATGGTCAGAGCCAAGAAGCACATTGTCGGTCCACGAGAACCAGGTGCGCGGCATGTCGAACACGACATACTCGAAGTGCCCCGACACGAGGTCGAGCAGGCGCGTGACGACGTCGGGATCGAACGAGCGCATTTCGGCGGGGCGGTTCGGCGCCGCGACCACGGTCAGCCCCGAGGCGTGATAGGATAACATTACTTCGAGCAATTGCCGGTCGAGACGATCGGGCCGCGGCTCGATCTCATTGAGGTTGAGACGCGGTTCGAGGTCGAGATAGTCGGCGACCGCGCCGTGCTGGAAATCGAGATCGACTAGGCAAGCCGAGGGCCGCGCACGCCCGCCGCGGCTGTTGAGCAACAACATCGCCGTCTGGATTGCCAGCGTCGTAACGCCGACGCCGCCGGAGGCCGGCAGGAACGTGTAGGTCTTGGCCTCGGCGCCATCCTGCACATTGTCCTTCTGGGTGGCGCGCGAACAGGCGCGCACCAGCTCGATCGGTGCGACCGGTTTCACCATAAAGTCGGTCACCCGCATCTGCAGCAGCGCGCGCGCAACGCTTTCGTCGAATTCGCGAATGACGACCAGAATGGGCGGTAAAGTTTGTGCGTTCAGCAGGAGTCGTTGCAACGAAGCAAGCTCGTTGCCCGAGGCAGCGTCGATATCGACGATGACGACGTCGCGGCCGGCAAGCGCCGCCGGTTCGGCGGCCGTTCCGGCGATCAACTCAAGCGCGATCTGCGGATGAGCGCCAAAGGTTTCGTGGACCGCTTTGGCGAATTCGCGGTCCGGTGTGAGGACCGCCATATGCAGATCTTTCGGCGCGTTCTGAAGGGTCTTGAAGCTCATGTCTTATTTCGCCGGTTGCGTGACGGTTTGTCCGACCGGCGCTGGAGCCGGCGTGTTTGCGGCAGGCGCCTGATAGGCGTTGGCTGTTGACATGCCTTGCGGCGGGATAACTTTGTTGTCGCGGTAACGCTCGACCGCGCTCTGCATCTTCTGCCCGTTGGTGGCGAGGCGGGTGTCGCCGCTATAGGGCGGCCAGGGGTCAACCATGTGGGCGACTTTGTTGGTCTGCCCGGCGTTTCCCGCCGATAGCGCAATTGTGTCACGCCGATCGAGATAACCCTGCGTGCACCCGCAAAGCGCAAGCGCGGCGAAAGCGAGCGCGGTAGGGCGCATTTTAGTGGATAGCGGCATTGGAGACTCCCGGTGTCATATCGAGCATGTGACCGCTCAATCCTTGATTATCGGCGGCGCTGACCAGCGGCTCGCGCTTGGCGCGCGAACGTGCCACTTCGGTTTTGTTCATCAGGAAGAAGTCGACATCGTTCGGCGGCAGCGTGTCGTCTGACGGCGCCTTGACCATGGCGCCGGGCGGAGCCGGCCGCACGAGACGCGGCGTGACTATGATGACGAGATCGGTCTCGTTCTTCTGGTACGACTTCGAGGAGAACAGTGCACCGAGCACCGGCACGCTACCCAGCCACGGCAATTGCTCGATCTGGTTCTGCGTGTTGTTCTGCAACAGGCCGCCAATTGCGAAGCTCTGACCGTCACGCAGTTCGACCGTGGTCTGGGCGCGGCGTACGATCAACGCCGGAACGCTGACCCCGGCGGTGACCGAAACCGAGTGCGTGGTGTCGATCTGGCTGACTTCAGGTTCGATCTTGAGGTTGATGACGCCACGGCCGAGCACGGTCGGTGTGAAGGCGAGGCCAACGCCGTATTTCTTGTAGTCCACTGTGACCTGTCCGAACGAGCCGGCGACGGGGATGGGATACTCGCCGCCGGCCAGGAAGCTCGCGGTATCGCCGGACAGAGCGACGAGATTCGGCTCGGCAAGGCTGCGTGCGACGCCTTGCGCTTCGAGCGCGTTGAGTGCCACGTCGACCGTGGTCGAGCCGGAAATGATGCGGCCAAGCGCGAAACCAAATGGCGAGCCGCCGGAGATGACGCCGGCGGCCACCTCGCCGACGGGGATTTGGTTGCTGTTAGTGGGCGCGGTAATCGGCAGGTTGCCGGCCGGTTGCCGCGAGCCGATATTGGCAACGCCGTGGTCGCCGAAGCGATTCCATTGCACACCCAGCTCACGTCCGGCGGTGCGCGAAATCTCGATGAAGCGCACCTCGAGCAGTACTTGCTGCGGCTGCATGACGGAGACGGCATTGATGACGTCCGGGCCGAACTGCCGCGCGATCGTCACGGCGCTGTCGAGCATCGCGGCATCGACTGCCTCGCCCGCCAGCATGATGCGGCCGTTGATCGATGACGCCTGAATGCGCGAGCCGGGGAAACGGCGGCGCAACTCGTTGGCGAGGCGGCTGATGTCGTAGCCGACCTCGACGTCGAAGATGCCGATAAGCTTCTTGCCCGCAGCATAGACCGAAACGCGCGTGGTGCCGATTTTCTTGGCCAAGATCGAAAGCGAATGGTCGGTGAGGGGATTAATGTCGGCGACATCGGGATCGCCGACCGTGATATCGACGAATGAGGCGTCGGTGCGCACGTCCTGCGACTTGCCGATCGGCACGGTCACCATCACGGTGCGGGTCGCGCCCTGGATCTGCAGGAGCTTCTGGGCGTGAGCGGGATTGCCACCGAGCAGCAGGGCAGTGGCGATGGCGAGCGCGGTCACGACGTCGATTAGCCAGAAGTGACGGAACACTTGGTTTTGCCGCGAGCCATAGGCTGCCGCGAATGTGTGCGGTTTATTCAACTGAAACCCCCCCGGGTTTTCTATTGGCTGTTTAGTGCGCGCGGGCGGCGGCAAGCCCCGCCGCGCTCGCTTCGATCGGAACGCTGTAATCCTGTTTCGACGTGCCGCGCGTTACCACGACCGTGGCGGTGTCGCCTTTGTCTTCGCCGAACAGCCCGGCGCTGAGGTCTTTCAGCGAAATCCGGCGCGTCTTAGTCTCGGTGGTTTCGCCGGCCTTGCGCAGCAGTAGCGACAGGCTGCCGACCGAGCTCGCGAGCCAGACTTTCTGCGCGTCGATGGTGTCGACTTCGAGCGTGACGGATTTGGCAACCGCTGCGCGCGAGGCGCGCTCGTCGGCAAGCTGATCGACGGCCAGAACGCGCGTGTTCTGCAACACGACCTCGGAGGTTGCGCCGCCATCACCATTCTTGGTTCTGGTGAGCACGACATCGACGCGGTCGCCGGGAAGAACGAAGCCGCCGACGCCTTCGACATCGTTGACGCGGATGGTGACGGCC
>JAFAQJ010000069.1 GCA_019246455.1 Pseudolabrys sp. | reverse complement strand
AAAGCGCAGCAGCGGCGTCGCATGGAAGAAATAGAGAGTAAAGCCAAGCGCGGTGTTGACCACGAGATAGCCGATCAACGCCAGCCACAGGCGGTGCGCCAGCATCCAGATCGGCCCGAGCACGAAAGCCCAGAAATAGAAGCCGTCGCGAATGAACACGAAGCGCTCCGGATTGGGGCCGGTAGCGCCGGCCTTCAGGGGCGGCTCATGCACGGTGTAAGTGGGCATCTCAAACCTCAACGCGGCTGATTTCATCGCCGTTCCCGGCGGAACGCATCAGCCGCCGAGCGAACCTTTGGTGGACGGCACTTCGTCCTTGGTGCGCGGATCGATCGCGACCGCCGCGCGCAGGGCCCGCGCCAGACCCTTGAAACACGACTCGGCGATATGGTGATCGTTCGAACCGTATAGGCATTCGGCGTGCAAGGTGATACCGGCATTCATCGCGAACGCCTGAAACCACTCCTGCACCAGCGCGGTGTCGAAGTTTCCGATCTTGCCGCTGCCAAAGCTCGCTTTGAACACCAGAAACGGCCGGCCGGAAATGTCGATCGCAACGCGGGTGAGCGCCTCGTCCATCGGAACGTGGACATCGGCGTAGCGCGTGATGCCCTTCATGTCGCCGAGCGCCTGCCTCACCGCCTGGCCGAGCGCGATGCCCGAATCCTCCGCGGTGTGGTGGTCGTCGATGTGCAGGTCGCCCTTCGCCTTGACCGCGATGTCGATGCGCGAGTGACGCGCCAGCAGATCGAGCATGTGGTCGAGGAAGCCGATGCCCGTCGCAATCGTCGACGTGCCCTTGCCATCGAGGTCGACCGCGACCTCGATGTCGGTTTCCTTGGTTTTGCGCTTCACATTGGCCGTGCGCATCGCGTGTAACCCTTGAAAGACGCGCGCCTTTTATCAGGGGTTTCGCGAAATCGCCACCGGCGAATGCTTAACGGTAGCCGAGCGCGTGCGGCAGCCAGAGCGTCATTCCGGGCACGAAAGCGATGATCAAAAGCACCACGGTGAGCAGGCCAAGATAGGCCAGGATGGGCTTCACGGTACTTTCGATCGGCACGTTCCCGACCAGGCAGGCTCCATAGAGGCCGAGACCAAGTGGCGGGGCGAACAGGCCAATACCCATCGCCACGACGAGAACGACGCCAAAATGCAGCGGCGCGATGCCAAGCTGCGCCGCGACCGGCACCAGCATCGGTCCAAAGATGATCAGGGCCGCCGCACCTTCGAGCACCGAGCCCATCACGATCAAGATTGCGATCGAGAGGATCATGAAGAGCCATGTACCGCTGGTTTGCGACAAGTGCACCAGCGCGTCACCCATCGCGTGCGGCACCTGTTGCAGCGTTAACACGAAGGCGAGTGATTGCGCGCCCGCAACGATGAACATGATGAGCCCCGAACGCACTGCCGAGTGCACGAAGCTTTTCCACGCCGCCTGCGAACCGAGTTCGCGGAAAATAACGGCGCCGACGACCAAAGCATAGAGCGCCGCAAACGCCGAAATCTCCGTCGCAGTCGCAAAGCCGGATTTGAAGCCGCCGAAGATCAGCACGATAAGGCCGAGCGTGGCAGCCGCGACGGTCCACAGTTGGCGTAGCGGGATGTGCGCTGTGGTTGAGTCATGGATGTCGGTGCGCTTGCCGAACAGGATCGCAACGGCGATCAGCGCCAGCGCCATCACGCCAGCCGGCACAAGTCCGGCCATGAACAATCCGCCGATCGACAGATTGGCAACGAAACCGAGAATAATGAGATTGAGACATGGCGGGATCGCCTCCGCCATCACCGCGGAGGCGGCGAGTAACGCGACTGCATTGCCGGGATCCTGGCGCGAGCGGCGCGCCGCTGGCACCAGCACCGAGCCAACCGCCGCGACGTCGGCCATCTTCGATCCGGAGATGCCGGAAAAGATGACCATCGACAGCACCATCACGACGTTGAGCCCACCTCGCGCGCGCCCGATCAATCGCTCGAGCAATGCGATGAGACGCACTGACATGCCGTTCGCCTCCATCAGGTAGCCGACGAGGATGAAGAACGGAATCGCGAGCAGCACAAAATTATCGATGCCGCGCGCCATCTGCTGCGCGAAGATCACGCCGGGCAATGCACCTTCAGCCCAGATGAAGATCAATGCGGCGAGCGCCAACGCAAAGCCGATCGCCAGACCGCCGCCGAGCGACAAAACGAATCCGATCAGCATCAACGCTTGCGAATTCGGCAGGGTACTGGGCGCTAGCGCGCGCCACACCCACCACAACGCCGCAAGCGCGACGACGATTGCGATTGCCGTCACCACGTCGAGCGCGCCGCGCCGCAGATAGCGGTCGAGCGCGAACACGGTCATGCAGGCCGCGCCGACGCCCATCGGGTAGAACGTCCATTCGAGAGGCAGACCCGAGCCGGTGGTCTGGCCGGTCGTCAGATATCCGATTTCCAGCGCGTGCCAGGACACGTAAGCGGAAATCATGACGATCAGCAGCCCGGAAACCGCGTCGATCACGCGCCGCACCTTCGACGGCACGCGATCGACGAAGAACGACACACCGGCATTTTCGCCGCGCGCCAGCGCGCTAGCAGCGCCGAAGAAGCTCGAGCCGACCATCAATCCCCGCGCCACGTCGTCGGCCCATTCGACCGGCGCGTTGAACAGCGAGCGCGCCGACACCGTGCCAATGACCACGATGAGGTCCGCCGCCAGCAACACCGCCGCCACGGCGTCGGTGAAGCTGAGCAGCAAACCAAGCGGAGGCCACGCGCCGGTGCGCGACGCTGATGTAACGGTTGCCAAGAGCGTACCTTCAGGCGGTCGTCGACTTGATGTTCTCGATGAAGCCCTTGGAGTCAGGATGCTGCTTGATGAAGTTCTCGGTCTGCACCGCCACACGTTTGCGGAATTCGGCTTTGTTGCACTCGTTGATGCTGACACCCTTCTCTTTCAGCACGCCAAGCGCTTCCTTTTCGACGGCGAGGCCATGAGTGCGCGTATCGGCCGCAGCCTTCTGGGCGACTGCCAGGAACTTGTCCCGCAGCCCCGGTTCCATTCGCTTGAATGTCGCTTCGCTGAAATAGACGGCGAGCGGCGAGAAGTTGTGCTGCGTCAGTGCGTAGAACTTTGAAGTCTCGTAGAACTTTGAAGCAAGAATGGTCGGCGGATCGTGTTCGACGCCGTCGAGCACGCCGGCCTGCAACGCCGTATAGATTTCACCGAACGCGAGCGGCGTCGCCGCCGCGCCCATCAGGCGCAGACATTCGGTGATGATCGGATTGGGCAAAGTGCGAATTTTCACGCCGGCGAGATCAGCCGGCTCCTTGACTTCCTTTCGCGCAAGCACGCTGCGCGAGCCGAAATTGTAGGCCCATGAAATGATGCGAATATTGGCGCCCTTGAGCAGGGCTTCTTCAACCGGTTTCGCGGCGCCCGCGTCAAATGCCTTGGTCTGCTGCGGAAAACTATCGAACATGTATCCGAGGTCGAACGCGCCGACGAGCGGCACGAGATTGGCGGAAATCGACGAGCCCGAGACCATCATGTCGATCACGCCGAGCTTGACTGAGTTGATGACGTCGATTTCCTGGCCGAGTTGGTTGGACGGGAAAAACGCGATCTCGATCTGCTCGGATAGCCCATCGGCCTTGAGGTGTTTGACGAGATTGTCGTAGGTGACGCGTCCGTTGGAATATTTCGCGTCGTCCGGCAGCGACGTGGACAGACGCATCTTCATCGGCGCCGCTTTGGCAGTCCCGATGATGGCGGGCGCGGCGATCGCGCTCAGTGGCAGCGCGGCGGCACTTTTCAGAATCGAACGGCGGTTGATGGTCTTTTGGCTCATGGTCGTCCTCCCTGGCCCGGCACCTTATGTATTGGCCGAGTGTCAGTCATATGATGACATGAGGACGTCGCGACCGTCTAGCCCGCGACGATGCGGCAATTGATTCACGCCACACCCCTGCCTACATCTCGAACCATATGCAGCATTCCTCCCCTGACCTTTGGCACGGCACCACCATTCTCACCGTCCGCAAGGGCGGCATTGTCGCGATCGGGGGAGACGGTCAGGTCTCGATCGGCCAGACCATCATCAAGGCCAACGCCAAGAAGGTGCGCAAACTCGGCAAAGGTGACGTGATCGGCGGCTTCGCCGGCGCGACCGCCGACGCCTTCACTTTGTTCGAGCGGCTCGAAGGCAAGCTCGAGCAATATCCGGGGCAGCTCACGCGCGCCGCCGTCGAGCTTGCCAAGGACTGGCGCACCGACCGATATCTGCGCCGGCTCGAAGCCATGATGATTGTTGCCGACGCGCAAGTGTCGCTCGTCCTCACTGGCACGGGCGACGTGCTCGAACCCGAAGCCGGCGTCGCCGGCATCGGCTCGGGCGGCAATTACGCCCTCGCCGCAGCGCGCGCGTTAATGGATGGGCCACTCAGCGCTGAGGAAATCGTGCGCAAGTCACTCGACATCGCCGCCGACATCTGCGTTTACACTAACCGAAACGTCACCGTCGAAACGCTAAAGACAAAGTAGAGTACCGCGTTGTCCGACTTTTCTTTCTCTCCCCGCGAAATCGTATCCGAGCTCGATCGCTACATCGTCGGCCAAGGCGACGCCAAACGCGCGGTCGCGATTGCGCTGCGCAATCGCTGGCGGCGGCTGCAGCTCGACGACCGGTTGCGCGAGGAAGTGCTGCCGAAAAATATCCTAATGATCGGGCCGACCGGCGTTGGTAAAACCGAGATTTCGCGCCGCCTGGCCAAGCTCGCCGGTGCGCCGTTCCTTAAGGTCGAGGCGACGAAATTTACCGAGGTCGGTTATGTCGGCCGCGATGTCGAGCAGATCGTGCGCGACCTCGTCGAGATCGGCATCGCGCTCACCCGCGAACAAAAACGCAAGGACGTGCGCACCCGCGCCGAGAAAGCCGCGGAAGACCGAGTGCTCAACGCGCTAGTCGGCCCCGGTGCCTCGCCCGCCACCAAGGAAAGCTTCCGCAAGAAGCTGCGGGCCGGCGAGCTCGACGACAAGGAAATCGAGATCGAAGTGCAGACTGGCGGCGGCCTGCCGATGTTCGAGATTCCCGGCATGCCGGGGGCGCAGATGGGCGCGGTCTCGATCGGGGATATTTTCGGCAAGCTTGGCGCCGGCCGCACCAAGACGCGCCGCGTCACTGTGAAGGATTCACATCCAATCCTGATCAACGAGGAAAGCGACAAACTGCTCGACGAAGAGCAGATCACGCAGGAGTCGATCCGCTCAGTCGAGCAGAACGGCATCGTGTTCCTTGACGAGATCGACAAGATCACGGCACGCGAAGGCCGCTACGGCGCCGATGTGTCGCGCGAAGGCGTGCAGCGCGATCTTCTGCCGCTGATCGAAGGCACCACCGTCAACACCAAGCACGGTCCGGTGAAGACCGACCACATTTTGTTCATCGCCTCTGGCGCCTTCCACATCGCCAAGCCCTCAGATTTGCTGCCCGAATTGCAGGGCCGCCTGCCGATCCGCGTGGAATTGAAGGCGCTCAGCCGCGACGATTTCCGCCGCATCCTGACCGAGCCCGAGGCCTCGCTGATCAAGCAATATGTCGCGCTGATGAAGACCGAAGGCCTCGATCTCGAGTTCAGCGACGACGCCATCGACGCACTCGCCGACATCGCGGTCGCGGTGAATTCCGCGATCGAGAATATCGGGGCGCGGCGCTTGCAGACGGTGATGGAGCGGGTACTCGATGACGTGTCGTTCCGCGCCTCGGATCTCGGCGGCCAGAAAGTCACGGTCGACGCCGACTTCGTGAAAAAGAACATAGGCGATCTGGCGAAAAACGCCGACCTGAGCCGGTTTATCCTCTAGCGCGCCGCACCCGCACATAGAGCGCGCCCTCGCCGCCGTGGCGCACGCCCGCGGCGTCGAACCCGATCACCAGCACGCGAAATTCTGGCAGGCCGAGCCAGTGTGGTACTTGCTGGCGCAACACGCCGCTTTTGCCGGTGATCACCAGAACGAGCTTGGCGCCATCGTCGCTGGCGCGGCGCAGAAAGCGCAGTAACGCTGCGTGGGCTTCCGCCTGCGTGTAGCCGTGCAGATCGAGCCGCGCGTCGATGTCCGCCTTGCCGCGCGAAACCCGTTGCTTTTCGCGGCGGTTGAGCGGCGTCAGCGCCGGTTCTTGCCGCGCCGGTTTAGGCTCGCGCACCGGCACAATCGTTGACGTCTTTCCGCGCCGTGGTGGCGGCGCGTCTTCCGCGGCCTCCTCGCCGGACGGCAAAGGCCGCGCGCGCAGCGGCTCGATTTTCTTGATGATATGCGACCACAACTCGCGCTCGTCCTCGCGGAGGCCGCGCTTGCGGTCGCGCGAGCTCATGTGCCGGGCTTGCGCGGTTTCGGCAACGGCACCGCCAAATGGTCGACCGCGTCAGCGACGACATCAGGCGTCTTCGTTGCCGTCTCGGATTTCTCATCCGCAGGCCGTTCGGGTGCTTCGAGCGGCCGTATCTTTGGGAGAGGCACTTCCTTGACGTCGCCTGCAATCGCCACGGTGCGCGGCACCAACATCACGAACTTGCCATGCTGCTTCATGCGTCCGGCGGCGTGGCCGACCTCCTCGCCGGCGCCGAAATAAATGTCGGCACGCGCCGGCCCGATAATCGCCGAGCCGGTGTCTTGCGCGATCAGCAAATGGCGGAAGCGCGTCTCGGGCTTTTCACTATCGATCGGAAATTCGCCCTCGATCCACACCGGCGTACCGTAGGTGTGGATGTTCTTGTCGACCGCGATCGAGCGGCCGGCGCTGAGCGGGATGCCCTGCGCGCCAATGCCTTCCTCGTGATCGGCGAGCCTTACCTCGCGGAAAAACACGAACGACTGATTTTTGCGGCGTAGCTCCTTGCCTTCCTCCGGGTTCTTTTCCATGAACTCGCGGATTTTATCCATCGACATCTCTTCTTTCGAAACGATGCCGCGCTGGATCAGGAATTTGCCGACTGGCACATAATTCATGCCGTTGTGAGCGTCGTAGTTGAGACGAATGGTTTCCCCGGTATCCAGCTTGACGCGGCTCGATCCCTGAATTTGCGCGAAGAACGCGTCGACCGGATTTTTCACCCAGCAGATTTCAAGTCCGCGACCGGCGAGGATGCCATCCTCGATCTCGTTGCGGCTGTAATACGGCACGACCTTCTTGCGGCCGAGCCGCCGTCCCGGCCGTGCCTTCGGATTGGTCGGCATCACCAGGTTCGAGGGCTTGGCGTAGATCGGCACGTTGTAGACGTCGCTCGGGAAGCGCGAGCCGTCGAATTCGGTTTCGTAGTAGCCGGTGAAGAACGGCCCTTCGGGGTCCGCGAACGGCGTCACCTTCACCGGCTGGAAATTGCTTTCGAAGAATTTGCGCGCGTGCTCATTGTCGAGCTTGCCGGACGACGACGCGCGCAAACAGACTTCGAACAGCCCGGCATAAATCGGTCTGCCGTGCCGCATCGCCTTGGTGCCTTGCAGGATCGCTTTGCAGCTGTTGGTGAAGGAGGCGTAGGCGGCCACCAGATCGTCGTTGGTCCAGCCGTCGAGTGCGCCGAAAGAAATCTTTTCGACCGAGGCGTTGCGCAGTTTGACCGGCTCGGTCAGTGCCGGCGTCGCCAGCAGGAGAGCGGCAACAGCCGCCCCGATTTTCGGCACAGCGCGTCCAGCCGCCCCTCGCTGACGTCGCGATAACATGCCGTCAGTGCCCGGCTTCCGTTGCGACCAGCTTCCAGTTCGGATCGCGCGACGAGAGATCTCGCGCGAAAGTCCACACGTCGGTAACGTCGGTCAGTGCTTCGGGATTGCCCTCGACGACATTGCCGTCCTTGTCGCGCGTCGCTGAGACGAGCTTCGAGACAAAGCGCACCGTCACATGCGCGGTGCGGCTGCGCAATTCGACGGCCGTGATGTCGGACGAGTCGATCGAGACGAACCGCGTTTCGACTTTCTTGCCAACCTTCTCGCGATCAGTGATCGCTTGATTGAACCCGTCATAGACCTCGCGCGACAGCAGATTGTTGAGCGTGCGGCGGTCGCCTTCGGCAAACGCCATCACGATCATTTCGTAAGCGGCACGCGCGCCGGTCACGAAATGCTGCGCGTCGAATTCGGGATCGGCATTCGCCACCGCATCGAGCCCGGCCGCGACCGGCGAACCCGGTGACGCGATGCCCTTCCAGCGCTCGACCGGTTTTGCTTCTGTGTCGATCACCGGCGGCTGTTTGCTCTCCGGGGTGCGCGGTAACGCCACGACCTTCTCGGTCGCAGGCCTCACCGGCTCGCGTGCCGACGTGTAGGGATCGTAAGGCGGGCGCTCGCGCCCGGTGCGCTGACCGAGCACGCTGCGCAGC
>JAFAQJ010000459.1 GCA_019246455.1 Pseudolabrys sp. | reverse complement strand
TCAGGATGAAGCCGGGCAGGCACCCGAGATAAGCGAGGTCGAAAGATCCGGCATGCGTCGGCCCATCGGCGCCGACGAGGCCCGCGCGGTCGAGCACGAAACGCACCGGCAATTTCTGAATGGCGACATCGTGCACGACCTGATCGTAGGCGCGTTGCAGGAAGGTCGAATAGATCGCGGCGAACGGCTTGTAGCCCTGCGTCGACAGCCCGGCGGCGAACGTCACGGCGTGCTGCTCGGCAATGCCCACATCGAAGGCGCGGTCGGGATAGGCCTTGGCGAAGATGTCGACACCCGTGCCGCCCGGCATCGCCGCGGTGATGGCGACGATTTTGTCGTCTTTGGCCGCCTCTTTGACGAGGCTTTCGCCGAACACTTTGGTATAGGCCGGCGCGCTCGATTTGCCTTTCTGTTGGGCGCCGGTCGCAACGTCGAATTTCACGACGCCATGATATTTGTCGGCGGAAGCTTCGGCTGGCGCGTAGCCTTTGCCCTTCTGCGTGCGGATATGCACGAGAAACGGCCCATTATTGGAATCGCGGACGTTCTCGAGAATCGGGACGAGCTGTCCGATGTCATGACCATCGACGATGCCGACGTAATAAAAGCCGAGTTCCTCGAACAGCGTGCCGCCGGTGATGAAGCCGCGTGCCAGTTCTTCGGCGCGCCCGGCGCGTTCGGCGATAAATTTCGGCATGCGTTTGGCGACTTGCTTGCCAAGATCGCGCAGCGACAGGAATGTCGGGCTGGAGAACAGCCGCGCCAGATAGTTAGACATCGCACCGACCGGCGGCGCGATCGACATCTCGTTGTCGTTGAGGATGACGATGAGCTTGCGGTTCATCGCCCCGGCATTGTTCATCGCCTCGTAGGCCATGCCGGCCGAGATAGCGCCGTCGCCGATGACGCAAACAACGTTGTAATCTTTGCCGGCGAGATCGCGAGCGACAGCCATGCCGAGCCCGGCCGAGATCGAGGTCGAGGAATGCGCCGCGCCGAAGCAGTCGTATTCGCTTTCCGCACGCTTGGTGAAGCCGGACAGGCCGCCGCCGGTGCGCAATGTGCGGATGCGGTCACGCCGTCCAGTCAGGATCTTGTGCGGATACGCTTGATGGCCGACATCCCAGATCAGCTTGTCCTTCGGCGTATCGAACACATAATGCAGGGCAACCGTCAGTTCGACGACGCCAAGGCTCGCCCCCAGGTGGCCGCCGGTGACGGAAACCGCGCTGATGGTTTCGGCGCGCAACTCGTCGGCAACCCGCTGAAGGTCTTGTGCATTGATACGGCGGAGGTCTGTCGGATCCTTTATGTCGTCTAGGAGAGATCGGGGCGTTTGTGTCTGGGCATGTCCGTCGGTAACTGTCATGTCGGAAATACTCGCCGCTAAACGAAAGGGACTCGAAGGTCCGGTTTATCTCGGGACTCCCGCCAAAAGGCCCGAACCGGTTTCCAGTCTGCGACAATAACCTGCTTGAAAAAAAGTTCCCGCAGAAAAGCGCGAACTCATGTATCTGGCTTTACAGTCGTGCGTTGATCCAATGATTTATGGACTGGCTTCCACATGCTAGCTGCGGCAGTTGCGCTAACAATCCGTTTTTGCACAAGAAATCCGTGGCCCGTGATCCTGGTCGCCCTGCTGTTGGGCGCCTCGGCGGCAGGGTATGCGGCTACCCATTTTTCCATAAATACCGACATCAATAGGCTGATCTCGCCCAATCTCGATTGGCGTCAGCGCGAAGCCGACTTTGCCCGGTCGTTTCCGGAGCAGTTCGGTTCGACCTTGATCGTGGTCGATGCGCCCACCGCCGAGCTTTCCGGTCTCGCGGCGGCCGAGCTTGCGAAACGCCTGTCCGCGCAGCCGAAGCTGTTTCAGTCGGTTCAGAACATGGCGGGTAGCGAATTTTTCGTTCGCAATGCTTTGTTGTTCAGGCCGACCGAGGATGTCGACAAACTGACGAAAGGCCTCGCGCAGGCGGGGCCGCTGGTCGCGACGCTGGCTGACGATCCGAGCTTGCGCGGCATCACGCGCGCGCTGTCGCTTGGTCTCGTCGGCGTGCAGAAGGGCATGACGACGCTCGACGCGCTCAACCGTCCGTTTTCCCTGGCGTCTACGACGATCGAAGAGGCGCTTGCCGGCCGTCCTGCCTCATTTTCATGGCAATCGATGTTGAATGGGCGCGATCCGGCACCGAGCGACCTGCGCAATTTTATCGTCACCCATCCGGTGCGCGATTTCTCCGCGCTGCAGCCGGGCAAGGCATCAAGCGACGCGATCAAACAGGCGGCGAAAGATCTCCAGCTTGAATCCAAGTATCAGGCTCACGTGCGGCTCACCGGCGACGTGCCGATGGCGGACGAGGAATTTGCCTCGGTGCAACATGGCGCCTTGATCAACGGCATCGCTACGCTGGTGATCGTGTTAGGCATTCTATGGATGGCGTTGAGTTCGGCGCGTGTCATCGCGGCCGTGCTCATCAACCTGTTCATCGGCCTCGCCATCACCGCAGCGCTCGGCCTGTGGATGGTCGGCGCGCTCAATTTGATCTCGGTGGCATTTGCCGTGCTGTTCGTGGGGCTTGGCGTCGATTTCGGCATTCAGTTTTCGGTGCGCTACCGCGCCGAACGGCATGACGTGCCTGATCTCAATGAGGCGCTGGGACGAACCGCGAAAAAAATCGGCGTCCCCCTGACGCTGGCGGCGGCGGCCGTTGCCGCCGGGTTCTTGTCGTTCCTGCCGACAGATTATCGTGGCGTCTCGGAGCTGGGTCAGATCGCCGGCGCCGGCATGTTTGTCGCTTATCTAACCAGCATAACGCTGCTCCCTGCGTTGCTCGCGGTGATGAACCCCCCCGGCGAACCCGAAGAGGTTGGCTACAAGTGGCTTGCCCCCGTCGACCGGTTCCTGCAGAACTTCCGAATTCCGGTTGTCGCATCGACGCTCGCCGTGGCGCTGTTGGGGGCGCCGCTGCTTTATTCGCTGTCGTTCGACTTTGACCCCATTCATTTGCGCGATCCGCATACGGAATCGATTTCGACCTTGCTCGATCTCGGGTCCGATTTCAGAGGCGGCTTGAATTCCGTCAACGTCGTCGCCGCGTCGGCCGATGATATCGCGGCGACTACCAAGAAATTGCAGGACATTCCGGACGTGGGCAGCGTGACGTCGCTGGCAAGCTTCATTCCGGACGACCAAGACAAAAAGCTGCCTTTGGTGCGCGATTTCGCCGGCCGGATGGGGCCGAATTTGCAGCAGGAGCCGAGCAAGGGGCCGACCGATGAGGAGAATGTCGCGGCGTTGAAAGGCATCGCCGTGCGGCTTGAGCAAATGGCCGGGACGACGAGCGGTCCGGGAGCCGATGCGGCCAAGCGCCTTGCCGCCGACGCCACCAAGCTCGCCGAGGCCGATCCTTCGACGCGCCAAAAGGCGCAAGATGCCTTCGTGATGCCCCTGCAAGCATCACTTGGACAGCTCAAAGGCTCCTTGGGAGCAGCGCGCGTAACGCGGGACAATCTTCCCGATGCCATCAAACGGGACTGGATAGCGAAAGACGGCCGAGTGCGCGTCGAGGCCTCGCCGAAAGGCGATACCAACGATACCGAAGTGCTGCGCAGATTTGCCGAGGCGGTGACCGCTGTTTATCCGAACGCCGTGGGCGGCCCGGTTTCGATTCTCGAATCCAGCAACACCGTGGTGCGTGCCTTCATCGAAGCGGGCGCGTTCGCGCTGGTCTCCATCGCCATTCTGTTGTGGATCGTGCTTAAGCGTTTCGGCGATGTGTTGTTGACGTTGGTGCCGCTGATCCTGGCCGGCGCCGTCACGCTGGAGATTTGCGTGCTGATCGGCATGCCGCTGAACTTTGCCAACATCATCGCGCTGCCGCTGCTGCTGGGCGTCGGCGTCGCGTTCAAGATTTATTACATTATGGCTTGGCGCTCGGGGCACACGAATTTGCTGCAATCGAGCCTGACGCGCGCCGTGTTCTGGAGCGCGATGACGACCGCCACTGCGTTCGGCAGCCTGTGGCTGTCGAACCACCCAGGCACATCGAGCATGGGAAAATTGCTGGCGCTGTCTTTGGTCACCACGCTGGCCGCGGCTGTCTTGTTCCAGCCGGCTCTAATGGGGCAGCCGCGTAGCGCCAAAAAGGTCTAGGCAGACGTCACCCGATGGCGTTGGCGCGGAACCGTTTGTCGCGCGGGAATTCCTCGTCGGCGCGGCAACCTGCATGCGCTGATCCTCCGGGCTATTCGGCAGTATCCGCGTCCAATTCTCGCCGCCGCACAGAAAGCCGAGGAAGCAACCTTGTACCTTCAGCGTGTTGGGGTTGAGCAGGCTGATATTGGCCGAATAGGTATTGCCGTCCTGCGAATTATAAATTTGGCCGCTCCATTGATTGGACTGCGATGGCGCCATGCTGAGCAGGATGGGCATTCCGAGCGTTGGACGGCCGCGTAGTTTGGGGTCCGGATTCTTGTTGTCGATACCGGGCTGCGTTTCCCAGACGACAACACCCCATAATTGACCCCCGCAATCCGCAACGCGGATGCGGGCATATTTCTTCGCCACCAGCCAATCTCCGGCCGGAGTGTTGATGTCATCGCCGCTGGCAGCCGTAGCTGTTAGCAGCAGCGCAAATAAAGCGGGGAGCCATCTTGTCGCAGGCATAACGCGCAGATCCTTGTGGGACGCATACGCTGCAAAGCGTTGATTCGGTCCTTCGTTCCCGGACGTTTCACGGCTAAATAGGCGAAAATCCGGCGATTGAATCGCGGTTATTGCCCGTGGTCTTCCAATACCTTTCGGCAGATTTTCCGAAGTTTTTCGCGGTGATCTTGCAAGCAGGACAACACCTTCATGGTGTCCGGCATGGCGTCGGCGCAAAAGCGTGAGCTATCGGGGGCGCAGGCGGCCCTTTCCTCGGGCGTGCCCTGAAAAAGCGAGCCTTCCTCGGGCTCTTTGCCTTTGGGAGCGGCATAACTCACTCCTGCCGCTACCAATGTCACTATAATGATGCACGGAATTGAAATACGGGGCAGGGTCATTAGCTGTCCGCAAAGTTCGGTTCGATAGGCAACCGTCTATCACTGATCCCGTTCCACAGGAACGAAGATGGAGTGTCACTGTTATCTGGTCGCGAGAATGAGGGGGAGGCGAGATTTCAAGTCATGCCAATACTACAATCCAAGACTTCGACGATTATTGCCGCGTGTGTAGTGGCGGCAACGGTTGGAACCGCTGTGGCGCAAGGTGCCCGGCCGTTTGACCGTCTCGCCGGTGAGTGGACCGGCAACGGCAAAGTCGAGTTCTCGAATGGCAATCATGAACCGCTGAAATGCCGGGCGGCCTATGATGTCATCGGCAACAACAATAACGTCCAGTTGAATATCCGTTGTGCCGGTGAAAGCTACGTCTTTGATCTGCGCGGCAGCGCGACCTATGCCTCGGGCTCGATCACCGGCACGTGGAGCGAGTCGACGCGCAATGCCGCGGGCACCATCACCGGTCAAGTCCAAGGCGAGCGATTCCAGATTTTGGCCAAGAGCGAGAGCTTTTCTGCAACCATGACTCTGGTGACGCGCGGCGACCGCCAGTCGGTCCAGATCAAATCGGGCGATGCCCAGAGCTCGATCAAGGGCGCAACCATCGAACTCAAGCGCAGCTAGTCATTCGATTAGACTTGAGAGCGGCGGCGCCTTGCGAACAGGTCGGTCAGGAAGGTTGCAATCGGCCGCAGCATGAAAAGATCGGCGATCAGCGCGGACGCCATGGCGAATGCGCTGAGCCATCCGAACAATCGCAGCGACGGCAGGCTCGATAACACCGTCATTGCCAGCCCACAAACCAGAACGGCCGAGGTCAGAATTAACGGCGGGCCGACGAAGACCGTCGCGCGACGCACCCCGATCGCGGGATCGGGGTCGATGTCCTCGATTTGCAGGCGGTTGAGGAAGTGGATGGTCGCGCTCAGGCCGAGCCCGAACGACACCATCAACGCGATGATGCTGGCGAACTGCAGGCCCTGTCCCATCAGCCACAGCAGCGTTCCGGCAAAGACAATCGGAAAGAGGCCGGGCAGCACGGTAATCAGCATGACGACCGGCGAACGGAACGCGATGGCAATGAACACCGCGACGAATGCGATTTCGACGGTAAGGCTGTTGCTGAGCTTGTCGATCATCAACGTGTTATTTCGCGCCGCGATAACCGAGAGGCCGGTGACCTCGATCTGAAAATCGGGATAGCGCTTTCGCAATGCTTCGAGCTTGCCGTCGACTTCATTGACGATCGGCAACAGGCGGCTTGCATCGGCGTCAGGCACCCGCCCGCTCACGATCACGGCGTTCTGTTCTTCGGAAATGAAACGCCGCGTCAGATAACGCGGCAGCAGATCGAGATATTGCTGGAGCCGCGCGATGTTGGCGCCTCCCGGTTGGCGCGCAAGCCACTGGCGCAGTGTCTCCAGCGACCAGACGTTGCCGATACCATGTTGCTTTTCCAGGACCTCGTGGACGCCGGCGATCAAGTCGAGCGTCTGCGGGTCGAACAACGAAATCCCTTGCGGGAAACGGATATAGACGTCGAGCGGATTGGCGCCGGCCAGCTTCTCGTCGAGTTGATGGCTCGCGGAGACTGCCCGCTCGTGATCCGGGACCTGGTCGGCGAGCCGATAGCGCGGTTCGAGCTGGAGATAGCCGAGCGTGAGCAGGCCGACCACAACCAGGCTGATGAACGAGTACAGTGCCGGCCGGTCGACCATATGCGCCGCGATCCAGCCACATAGCCGCCGCAGCAAGTCGAGCGCCTTGTCCATGCCGCGGACGCGGTCCACAAATTTCGTTTCGTTGCCGATCAGCAGCAGGCCTAGTAGCGGGACCGCGAGCAAAACCGTCGGCAGCGCGGTCAACGTTACGATCAGCCCAGCTTCGCCGAAGGCCCGCACCGTCTCCGATTGCGAAACTTGCAACGCGATAAATGAAATCCCTGCTGTCGCATGCGTCAGCACGCAGGCCGGTCCGACCATGAACAATGCGTTTCGGAAGGCGGTTCGTTTGTCGTCGCCGAGCAGCAAGCGGTCGCGCGCCGCAAAGGTGAGCTGCATACTGTCGGAGAAGCTGATCACCATGATGAGCGGCGTCATCACATTGAGGAACATGTTGAGCTTGAATCCGAACCAGCCGAGCGTGCCCAAGCCCAACAAAATCGCGATCAGCGGCGGTGTCGCCGCGATGATCACAAATGACAGCCGCCGGAAGAACACGGTGGCGATCAGGCAGCCGAGCGCGAAACCGAGGCTGTTGTAAACGAGTCGGTCACGTTCGATGGCGTTGCGAATTTCGAGCTGCATCACTGGCACGCCGGATAATTCGCCCTTCAGGTCCGAATCGGCGAGGTCGTCATCGACGGTCTGCCGGACTTCACCGATCACCTTGGATAGCCTGTCCGGCGCTGTCGCCGCCGGATCGAGCGCCAGCACCATCAACGTCAGCTTGCCGTCCGGCGACAGCAACTTGTCCTTGATGATCTCGTTCGAGACGACGCGATCGATCAGTTTGCGGTAGTCGCCGCCCTCGGGCAGGGGATTAGGAAATAAGGGCGGAGGAATTTGCCCCGCGGTCGGCGGTTCTCGCGCCGAGAACATCGAAATAATGCCGCGCGTGCCGTCGATCAGCTGAAGATCGACGGCGACGTTGCGCAATTTCTCAAGTGCAGGGCGTGTGAGCAAAGTATTGCCCTCGATCACCACCACGACGTCGAATTCGCTCGATGGAAACCGTCGCGACACTTCCTGATAGGTGCGGAAATCTTCGGTGTTCGAGCGGAAAAGCTGGCTCAGCGAATCGTCGACTTGCAGGCGCATGAAGCCGTCCGTCGACGCGGCCATCAGCATCAGGAAGGCGACGGCGCAGATGAACGGAAATCGCAGCGCCCATAATCCGATGCGCTCGATGCCCAGCACCAGATTTCGCGGCTGCACGATGCTTGGCCGCGACAGCTTGTCATCGGTTGATGGGGGCGCGGTCACAGCAGCTCACACTTGCACGGAAGGGACGCCATCACTGATCGCACTGCACTGTTTCCCGGCATCACCAGCACCCGTCCGCGCGGCGCGCGGCGCGACATTTTTAGCATCGAATATCTGGGAGCTTTGCGAACTGCCGCCAACGTGGCGAGCAAAAAAGCGTTCCCCGGCGTGCGTCACGGCCCGCTGTCATCAAACTGTCATAAAATCAGAGCGGCTGTCCAAAAATCTTTGCCGCCGCCGATCCTGCAGATATGCTCACGCTCTCTTTGGGGGAAGTGCGTCATGTGGTTGGTGCGGATCGCGACGCCAACGCCGGCGAACGGCGTCGTCCTCTCATACTGCTGGTTCCTGACGCCATTCCGCTCCGAAGCCGTTCGAGCCGCTCTTGAGACGGCGCGCGGGCCGGGTGCCACCGCTAAGGCAATCTGCAGCGTTTGTCTGCCCTCGGTACCCAGGTCGGAAACCGCGCAAGCGGGCTGACCGGATCGACGCACGTTAAGATTCGATGAGCACGTCAAATGGGCGGCACCGTTGTCGCTTTGACGCGCAAACGCAGCGCCCTAATTCCCTATTGGCCAATCATTAGGATAGAAGGCATCTGCTTGTCCTCGTTCTCCATCGAGGTTGGTTTCGATGCCTTACATCCTTGCGATCGATCAGGGCACGACCTCGTCGCGCGCGATGCTGTTTCGCGCCGACTGCACTGTCGCGGCGGTGGCGCAGCAGGAATTTCCGCAGCATTTTCCGCGTTCCGGCTGGGTCGAGCACGATCCCGAGGACATTTGGCGCACGGCCCTCGACACCGCGCGCCAGGCGCTCAAGAAAGCCGGCGCCTCGGCGAAAGATGTTGCCGCCATCGGCATCACCAACCAGCGCGAAACAGCGCTGATCTGGGACCGCAAGACTGGCAAACCGATCCACAATGCGATCGTCTGGCAGGATCGCCGTACCGCTGACGAATGCGCGCGGCTCAAAACGGCGGGCCATGAACAGGAGATCACTTCGCGTACGGGTCTGCTGCTCGATCCGTATTTTTCGGCGACCAAGATCGCGTGGATGCTCGACCATGTGCCGGATGCCCGGGCGCGGGCCGAATGCGGCGAGCTCGCTTTCGGCACGGTCGACACGTTTCTGCTGTGGCGCTTGACTGGCGGTAAGGTGCACGCCACCGAGGCAACCAACGCCTCCCGCACGCTACTTTACGATATCCACGCCAACGCCTGGGATGACAAACTTTGCGCGGTGTTCCGGGTGCCGCACGCGCTGTTGCCGGAAGTCCGCGATTGCGCCGCTGAATTTGGGGCAACGAGCGCCGACCTGTTCGGCGCCCCGATCCCGATCCGCGGCATGGCGGGCGACCAGCAAGCGGCGCTGATCGGCCAGGCGTGCTTCGAGCCAGGCATGCTGAAGTCCACGTATGGCACGGGTTGCTTTGCCGTGCTCAACACCGGCGATAAGGCCGTGGTTTCGAAGCACAAGCTGCTCTCGACCATCGCCTATCGACTGGATGGCAGAACGAGTTATGCGCTCGAAGGGTCGATCTTCGTCGCCGGCGCGGCCGTGCAGTGGCTGCGCGACGGACTAAAGGTCATCAAGTCCGCGGCTGATACTGGGCCGATGGCGGCGCAGGCGGACGAGAACCAGGACGTTATCCTAGTGCCGGCTTTCGTTGGGCTCGGTGCGCCGCATTGGGACAGCGAAGCGCGTGGCGCGCTTTACGGTCTCACCCGTGCCACCGGTCCGAACGAATTGGCGCGCGCCGCGCTCGAAAGCGTGTGTTTCCAGACGTGCGATCTGCTCGACGCGATGCACGCCGATTGGAAAGGGACGGGCGACCTCGTGCTGCGGGTCGACGGCGGCATGGTCGCATCGGACTGGACCATGCAGCGCCTAGCCGATCTGATCGGCGCGCCGGTCGATCGCCCGGCGGTGTTGGAAACGACCTCGCTGGGCGCTGCTTATCTCGCCGGTTTGCAATCGGGCTTCTACCCGCCGCCGCGCGAATTCGCCAAACGCTGGTCGCTCGAGAAACGTTTCACACCGGCGATGGACGCAAAACGCCGTAACCAAAAGATCGCGGCGTGGCGGGATGCAGTCGCCCGCACGCTAACGCGGCAGAGCTAGTTACTTCGGCAGGAAGTCGTTAGTGAAGGTCGAGGGGAAATCGACCTTCTGGGGCCCTTCCGGCTGGAGATAGGCGAAGGTCGCCTTCGCCTGTGCCTCGCTCATCTTCGGTGACACCGGCCAGATCTGGCTGACAATGTCGTAGGCCTGGCTGTTGGTTTCCGGCGTCATCGAGGGATATTCAAGCGCCATCAGCTCTTTGCCCTTCTTCGGATCGTTCTTGAGGATTTTCACGGCATCGGCGAATGCCGCCGCGACTTTGCGCAGCAGCTCCGGCTTGTCCCTCATGTTGTCCGGGTGGGTGGCGAGCGTCATGAACAGAATATCGCGGAACTCGGGCGCCTCGCCATTCATGAGGTTGAGGTAGATCTTGCCGGCGCCGCCCTGTTGCACCAGAACGCCCGCCGGCTCGAACGGTAATGCGGCGTCGATCAGGTCCTTCTGAAACGCCGCGACGTAGGACGGCGCTTCGGCGCCGAGATAGACCGATGAAATATCACCCGGCAGCGTCAGGCCGTATTTCTTCGCCAGCACGCCGAGCATCTTTTCGCCCGAGCCGCCCGAGGAGGGCATCGCAACCCGCGCGCCCTTGAGCTTCTTGATCTTGTCGGCAACTGGCATCTTCTCCGCGCCCTTCAGCAATTTATCGTTGGCGATGATGTTGTTCACCGGGCGATTGGCGACGCAGAAGAACGCGACGACGCGCTTACCCTGCACCGCGGAGGTGAGGATGTGCTCATAGCTGACGATCGCGACGTCGGCCTGCTTAGTCAGCGCCGCTTGCAAGGCGAGCGGGCCGCCCTGCACGAACGAGATCTCCGGCTCGAGGCCGTATTTCTCGAACAATTTCTCGCGCTTGGCGACATAGAGCGCGCCGGAGAAGTAGCCGTGGCCAATATTGACGATCTTGACCGGCTCGGCGCTGGCCGAGCACGCCAGCACAAGGGACGCGGCGACGACGGATGCCTTCACGAACTTCATGACGCCTTTCCTCCCACCTTCATGTTTTTGCAATCAGCGGCTTACGACCCGCCACCGTTCCAGGCGATTTTCCACGATATCTACCACGAAATTTAGGACCATCGCCAGCAAGGCAATAACGATGAGGACGGCAAACACGCCGGCGGTGTCGAATTGCGCGCCGGAATATTGCACGAGATAGCCGAGGCCACGATTCGACGCGATCATTTCGCCGAGCACCGCACCGATCAGCGCGTAGGGAACCGACACGCGAAGCCCTGCGAACAGCCAAGACAACGCCGACGGCA
>JAFAQJ010000279.1 GCA_019246455.1 Pseudolabrys sp. | reverse complement strand
CGATATGCATCACGTGGCTGTAGCGCTCGATGAAAAACTGGTCCGTCACCTTGACGCTGCCGATTTTGGCGACGCGGCCGACGTCGTTGCGGCCGAGATCGAGCAGCATCAGATGCTCGGCGCGCTCCTTTGGATCTGCCAGCAATTCTTCTTCGAGCGCCTTATCCTCATGCGGTGTTGCGCCCCGCGCGCGTGTTCCGGCAATCGGGCGGATTGTCACTTTGCTGCCAGCGACCTTGACCAGGATTTCCGGACTCGATCCGGCAATCGCGAAGTCGCCGAAATCCAGAAAATAAAGATAGGGTGACGGATTGGTCCGCCGTAGCGCGCGATAAAGGTCAAACGGCGCGAGCGCGAAGGGTGCCTCGAAACGCTGCGAGAGCACGACCTGAAAGATGTCGCCGGCAGCGATGTAGTCCTTAGCCTTGAGCACCATGTCGCGGAACTCGGCCGGGTTGGTGTTCGACGTCGGCGCGACGTCGATCGGGCCGGGCGTGTGATGGGCGATAGCTTTGTCGAGATGCCGGTCGAGCGCATCGACGACACCTGAGAGCCGCTCGACCGCGCGCACCAGCGCCGCTTTGCCATCGACACCATTCTGCGGCCGTACCGGCGTGACGACGGTGATCGAATCCTTCATCGCATCGAACACCACGATCAAGGTTGGACGCAGCATCACGGCGTCGGGAATGCCGATTGGATCGGGATTGATGCGCGGCAATTCTTCCATCTGCCGCACCATGTCATAGCCGAGATAGCCGAATATCCCTGCGGCCATTGGCGGCAGGTTATCCGGGATCGCGATCCGGCTCTCGGCGATCAGCGCGCGCAGAGCTTCGAGTGGCCTGCCGGAGCAGGGCGAAAACGCATCGGGCTTGGTGCGGGCTGTGCGGTTGACTTCGGCGCGATCGCCTTGCGCGCGCCAGATCAGATCCGGATCGAGCCCGATGATCGAATAGCGGCCGCGGGTGTCGCCACCCTCGACCGACTCCAGAAGAAAGCTGTTGGGCCGCCCGCCGGCGAATTTGAGAAATGCCGACACCGGCGTTTCGAGGTCGGCGACCAATGTCGTCCAGACCACTTGGGCTTTGCCGCGCGCATAGGCGGCGGCGAAAGCGGTTTCGGACGGCTCGATCTGCATAGTGTCAGTTGGTGCGGCCGCCGCCGGTGATCTGGTTGACGGCCGCCTCGTTGATGGTCACGCCGATGTCGTTTTCGAGCTTGGCGACATATTCGCTGACGATCGCGTCGCTATAACTGCGCTGAAGATTGTCGAGCAGCGTCTTCGCCTGCTCCGAACCGGCTTCGATCTTCGGCGCGTCGATAGCGGTCACGACGAATATGGTCCGCTCTGAGGGCTTTTCACCTTCGCTTGTACCCGGGGCGCCCTTGGCTGTGCGGAACACGGCGTCGAGCGTCTTGACGCCGACCTGCGGGGTCGGCTTGCCACGTTGTAGATCGGCCACGGTTTCGACCTTCAATCCATTTTCGCTAGCCACTTGCGACAAGGTCGAACCGGCCTTGAGTTTGGTGAGCATGTCGTCGGACTTGGCTTTGAGCCGCGTCGCGGTCTCGTCATCGCGCCAGCGTGTTTCGACCTGGTCCTTGACCTCATCGAGCGAACGTTCGTGCGAGCGCGTGATCTGCGCGACGTCAACCCAGACCAAGCCACCATTCGGCAATTGCAGCGGATCGGACTCGACGCCGACGTCGGTCGAAAACGCGGCGCTGACGATATCGGCGCCTTGCGGCAGGTTTGCAACCGGGTCGCCCGAGGTATCGCGGCCCGAGCGGTCGATCGCGTCAATCGTGCGCGTTGCGAGCCCAAGTTTCTTGCCGGCTTCGGCGAGCGTCGAACCGGCGGCACGCTCGTCTTCGATCCTGTCGCGCAACGTATTGATCTCGTTGCGCGCGCGCTGCGTGGCCATCGTCTGCTTGATCTGGTCGGCGACAGCCTCGTAGGGCTTTTGTGTTTCCGGCTCGATTTTCTTGACCTGCAAAATGACGGTGGCGAAGCGGCCCTGAACCGGCGCGCTGATCTCGCCTGCTTTGAGTGCGAACGCGGCGTCGGCAATGGCCGGATCGATCATCTCGGCCTTGGTGATGGTGCCGAGATCAGTGTCGGTATCCTTGAGGCCACGCTCTTTCACAATATCGTCGAAGCTAGTGCTTTTGACGACACGCTCGGAGGTTGCTTTGGCGTCGTCCATATTCGCGAAAGTGATCTGGCGAAGTTCGCGCTTCTCGGGGCTGCCGTAATCCGCCTTATGTTGCTCGTAATATGACTTGGCGTCGGCATCCGGTATCACACTCCAACGCGCCTGATCGGCCGGGCTCAGCACCAGTAGCACGACCTTGCGTGTCTCCGGTGCGCGGAACAACACCTTGCGCTCGTCGAAATACTTCGCGAGCGTTTCCGCATCCGGCTTCGGAATGTCGCCCGCTTGCGGGGCACCGAGCGTGACAAGTTCCACGCTGCGCTTCTCGTTCTGGAAGCGATTGATTGCGTCCATCATCGAGGCCGGCACTTTGACATCGCCGCTGACGCTCACCGCGAGCTGGCGGCGCAACGTCACGGCGCGTTGCTCGTTGACGTAGCTTGCTTCGCTGTAGCCGGCCTGGCGGATCATCTGCTGGAAGGCGGCGCGATCGAATTGGCCGTTGAGGCCACGGAAGCTCGGATCGGCGGTGATGAATTTGGCAATCTGATCGTTCGATGCGCCGAGCCGCAGCGCTCGCGTTTTCTGGTCGAGCGTCGTCTCGGCAACCAATTGCGACACTAGTTGCTTGTCGAGACCGAGTACGCGCGCTTGATCCGGCGACAGCGGCCGACCCAAACGGCGGCCGAGTTGGCTCATCTTGTCGGTGTAGTAGTTGCGGAACTGATCGATGGTGATCTCGGTGCCCCCGATCTTGGCGACAGTCGACTGCCCAAACCCGCGGAAAATGTCGCCGATCCCCCAGATCGCGAAGCTCACCACCAAGGTGCCCATGACAAGCGCCATCACGGCTTTGCCGAGCCAGTTGGTCGAGGCCTTATGAATACCGCGCAGCATGAAGGTTCGGTCCGAAACTGAGGGGTTATCGGCGTCCTTATAGGGAGGGCTCACCAGTGCTGCAACTTAGCGTTCTGTCATGCAAAATAGAGCGCCAAAGTGCGCCGCACTGGCGCGTTTTTTGTGCCTCTGCTACCGCGAGTAAGGTCAAGGGAGCGACGGATGGCGTACAGGCCGCGCCCGCTGGTGGCGGGCAACTGGAAGATGAATGGGCTCAAGGCGTCGGTCGCCGAGTTCGATAAGATGGCAAAGGGTGCCGCGGCCGTCACCGGTAAAACCGACCTGATGATCTGCCCGCCGGCGACCTTGTTGGGTGCGTTCGTTGCCACGGCGGCTGGCTCGAAGATCGAGATCGGCGCCCAAGATTGCCACACGCAATCGTCCGGCGCCTTCACTGGCGACATCGCGGCCGAGATGATCGCAGATCAGGGCGCCACTGCCGTGATCGTCGGTCACTCCGAGCGCCGTCAGCTGCACAAGGAAACCGACGCGCTCATTCGCACTAAGGCAGAAGCCGGGTGGCGCGCCAAACTTAAAGCGATCGTCTGCGCTGGCGAGCATCGTGGCGAGCGCGAAACCGGCGAAACCTTGCGCGTCGTCGGTCACCAGCTCGATGGATCGCTGCCGGATAAAGCCACCGCCGCCAATTTGATCGTGGCGTATGAACCAGTCTGGGCGATCGGCACCGGTTTGACGCCGACCGCAGCGGATGTCGCCGAGGTCCACGCTTTCATCCGGCGGCGTTTGAAAGAGCGCTATGGCGCCGAAGGCGACGGCATCCGCATTCTCTATGGTGGCTCAGTCAAACCGTCGAACGCGAAAGAGTTGCTCGCCGTCGCCAATGTCGACGGCGCGCTGGTCGGCGGCGCGAGCCTGAAGGCCGACGACTTCCTCGGGATCGGGTCGGCTTACGCCTGAGGCTTTTTTCCGAGCGCGTCGAGCGTATCGGTGTTCGGGCAATAGCCCTTCCAAATCGTGTCGTCGGGATCGTGGAGGAGGTCACGTTGGCAGCGCTTGTGCGAAGTGCACAGGCTGCACAGTTTTTGCAGATCGTGCATCGTTCCGGGCTGGTCCAGCGCAAGCTTGTGCGGGTCGAGATGCAGAAGTGCCATGCGGCGCAGCAGAAGATCGGAAGACTCCGGTCCCTGTTTGGCAAGCTGGCGCAGTTCGCCGGCCGTCATGCCGAGATCGCGGGCGATCGCGGCCACGTCCTCGGGGGAGAATTCGGAAAATTCGCCGCGTGAATGCCGGGCTCGCCTGACCCAGTTTGTCACCGATTTGATGGTGGCCTGAACGCGCGGATAGACGATATCAGCGTCCGTAGTGGTGGCCATCGGAATCTCTCCTGCTCAAAAACAGCCATAATTTAAGGCTTTGGGGAGCGTCCGCTTTGATCCCGGTCAAATGGCCGACGAGGTGGAAATATCGTGCGGGATCGTGTACCAACCGCCGCGAAATCCCATATAGACCGGGATGGTGCCGCGCCCAGCGCGCGTTTGGGCAGGTTTTTGTGAGGCTATGCAGCACGTCATTATCGTCATTCATTTGATGCTGGTCCTCGCCATGATCGGGGCTGTCATGCTGCAGCGCTCCGAAGGCGGCGGCCTTGGCATCGGCTCGACCGGCGGCTTCATGACGAGCCGCGGCACGGCCAACGTGCTCACTCGCACGACCGCGATCCTCGCCGGCGGATTTTTCCTCACCAGTCTCGTTTTGTCGGTGCTCGCGAGCTATGACCGCAAACCGACCTCGATCATCCAGGGCGGACCGTCCGCGCCGGCCCAGGCGCCCGGCGCTCCGGCGCCGCTTGGTGGCTCTGGCGGCATTCTCAATCAGTTGCAACAGCAGAGCGCGCCGGCAGCGCCGCCCGCAGTACCCTCTGGCCCGCAGGCGCCGAGGTCACAGTAGAGAAGTCACTAGCAAGGGCCGGGGAACCGGCCCTTCGGTTTTTGTGGGAATGCCAATGAAGAAGAGTGCAAAGCAGATGTGGATGACGTCGTGCGTGTGTGGACAGCGCAGTCGCCGTGCAAATTTCGCGCTCGTCGAATCGAACCGTGGAGGCTAAAGCTTAAGTCCCATGGCGCGGTATATTTTCATCACCGGCGGCGTGGTCTCCTCGCTTGGCAAGGGTATTGCCGCCGCCTCCCTCGCGGCGCTGTTGCAGGCGCGCGGCTACAAGGTCCTGCTGCGCAAGCTGGACCCCTATCTCAACGTGGACCCGGGCACGATGAGCCCGTATCAGCACGGCGAGGTGTTCGTGACCGATGACGGGGCGGAGACGGACCTCGACCTCGGCCATTACGAGCGCTTCACGGGCGTTCATGCGCGCCAGGCCGATGCCTGGACCTCGGGCCGCATCTATTCCGACGTGCTCGCG
>JAFAQJ010000101.1 GCA_019246455.1 Pseudolabrys sp. | reverse complement strand
GCGCTGTTTGCTTCGGCCTACATGGCCGAAGTCGTCCGCGCCGGTCTCGCGGCGATCCCCAAGGGACAGTTCGAGGGCGCGCAGGCGGTCGGGCTCGGTTATTGGCAGATGATGCGGCTGATCATTTTGCCGCAGGCGCTCAAGATCACGATTCCGAACATCGTCAACACGTATATCGGGTTGTTCAAGGATACGACGCTGGTCTTCATCGTCGGCATCTTTGATCTGCTCAAGACTATCGAGGTGTCGCGTATCGACCCGAAATGGGCCGCGCCGACCACGTCGTCGACGGGTTACGTCGTCGCGGCGATCTTCTATTTTATCTTCTGCTACGGCATGTCGCGCTACGCGAAAATGACCGAGGCGCGATTGTCCAAGGCCGAGAAACGGTGAGGTGATGCGATGACGAGTACCGATATGGCGCGTCCCGCGGCGCTTAAGCCGACGCCGCTCAAAAATGCCGTCGCCGTCGAGCTCATCGGCATGAACAAATGGTATGGCGAGTTTCACGTGCTGCGCGACATCAACATGCGCGTGAAGAAAGGCGAACGTATCGTCATTTGCGGCCCGTCGGGCTCCGGCAAATCGACCATGATCCGTTGCATCAATCGTCTGGAGGAGCATCAGACCGGTCAGATCATCGTCGATGGCATCGAGTTGACCAACGACCTCAAGAAAATCGATGAAATCCGCCGCGACGTCGGCATGGTGTTTCAGCACTTCAATCTGTTTCCGCATTTGACCGTGATGGAAAACTGCACCCTGGCGCCGATTTGGGTGAAGAAGATGGCCAAGAAGGACGCCGAGGAGATCGCACTGCATTATCTCAAGCGCGTCAAAATTCCCGAGCAGGCCGGCAAATATCCCGGTCAGCTGTCGGGCGGCCAGCAGCAGCGCGTGGCGATCGCGCGGGCGCTGTGCATGAGCCCGAAGATCATGCTGTTCGACGAACCGACCTCGGCGCTCGATCCGGAAATGGTCAAGGAGGTGCTCGATACGATGGTCGGGCTCGCGCAGGACGGTATGACCATGCTGTGCGTCACTCACGAAATGGGTTTCGCGCGCCAGGTTGCGAACCGCGTCATCTTCATGGATGCCGGACAGATCGTCGAGGCTAACACGCCGGACGAGTTCTTCGCACATCCGCAGCACGAGCGCACCAAGCTCTTCCTGAGCCAGATCCTGCACTAAAAATAGTTGACGGGGATTCGCAGGTACGAGCGACCGTTGCTTTCCGGCGGCGGCAGCCTTCCGCCGCGCAGATTGAATTGAAGCGCATGCAAGATGAGGCGCGGCAGCGGCAGCGTCTTGTCGCGCGCCAATCTCAACCGGACATAGTCATCGCGGCTCGGCCGGTTCTTGAAATGGATGCTCGCGGCCCGCTGTTCGGCGACGGTCGACTGCCACTGCGCCGGGCGTCCGCCTTGGCGGTAGTCGTGGCCGGTGAATAGCCGCGTCTCGGGAGGCAACGCCAGGATCGACATGATGGAATCGTATTGGGTCTCGGCATTGCCGCCCGGGAAGTCGCAGCGCGCGCTGCCGGTGTCGGGCTGGAACAGCGTATCGTTGACGAAGGCAGCGTCGCCGATCACGTAAGTGATCGACGCTTTGGTGTGGCCCGCCGTGAGCATGACCCGCGTCGGCAGGTTGCCGATTGAGAACGTGGCGCCATCGGCGAACAACTTGTCCCATTGCGCGCCGTCGCAGGGAAAATCCAGCTCGTTGTAAATGTCACGCCAGATTTTCTGCACCTCGACGATTTTCTCGCCGATCGCGGTCGGCGCGCCGATCTTCTCCTTGAGATAGGCCGCGGCCGACAGATGATCGGCATGCGGGTGGGTATCAAATATCCAGTCGACCTTGAAGTTGCGGTCGGTGACATAGGCCAACATCAAGTCGGCCGTTGCGGTCGAGATGCGGGCGGCCTTTTCGTCGTAATCGAGCATCGGATCGATGATCACCGCGCGCCCGGTATCTGGGTCAGACACCACGTAGCCGATGCTGCCGGACGGCTCGTCGTAAAAGCCGCGCACGTCGGGTTTTGCGATTGTCGTCATAACGGGATTATGCAGACGGCGCTTTGCGCCGTCACTGCGGCATGTGGACGTTCACTGACCGCCGGTTTTGACCGGTAGGTCGGGCCGCGCACCCCATTCCGCCCATGAGCCGTCATAAACGCGCGGCATTTTCTTCCCGATGGCGTCGAGGCCCATCGCCAGGATCACGGCGGTCACGCCCGAACCACAGCTTGAAATGATCGGCTTGTCGGTATCGACGCCGGCTTTTTTGAAAGCGGCGGTGATGCGCTCAGCCGACACCAGGCGGCCATTCTCGACGAGTTCGGTCGACGGCACGTTGTGGGCGCCCGGCATGTGCCCGCTACGCAAACCGGGACGCGGTTCGGGCTCGGTGCCGGCAAAGCGCCCGGCCGAGCGCGCGTCGATCACCTGCGCGCTTGCGTCATTGAGCGCCATCTGCACGTCGCTTAACATGGCGACCGCGCCGGTATCCATCTCGGCGTTGAATTCCTTCGCCGTGCGTTTCGTCTCTCCGCTTTCTGTCGGCCGGTTTTCGGCTTTCCATTTCGGCAAGCCGCCGTCGAGAATGAAGACGTTCTTCGCGCCGAAAATGCGGAACGTCCACCACACCCGCGGCGCCGATAAAAATCCCATGCCGTCGTAGACGACGATGGTATCTTTCTCGGAAATGCCGAGTGCGCCCATCATTTTTCCGAACTGGTCGGGGCCCGGCAGCATGTGCGGCAGATCGGTCGAGGTGTCGGCGATCTTGTTCACGTCGAAAAACACTGCGCCCGGAATGTGTGCCGTCTCATATTCCTTGCGCGCA
>JAFAQJ010000048.1 GCA_019246455.1 Pseudolabrys sp. | reverse complement strand
AGCGAGCAGGGCACGAAGGTCAGATCGAGGCCTTTCTCTTGTGCCAGCGGCGCGAATTCGACTTCGATCTGACGGAACAGTTCGTCGAGCCGGAAGCTGGTGAATTCCGGACGCATTGCGCCGGCGTCGAGCCGCGAAATGTCGAGCAGCGCGCCGAAGATCTCCTCGACCGCTTCGAGTGAGGCGTCGATATTTCCGATCAGCCGGTTCTCGTCGGCGACGTTTTTCCGTTCGACCAGACTGGTCACATAGAGTCGCGCCGCATTGAGGGGCTGCAGGATGTCGTGGCTCGCCGCGGCGAGAAATTTTGTCTTGGAGATGTTGGCGGCGTCGGCCTGGCCTTTCGCGTGGGCCAACGCGATGTTGAGGCGTGTCAATTCCTCGGTGCGCTCGCGCACCCGGCGTTCCAGCGTCTCGTTGGCTCGCTCGAGCGCTTCTTCCGCTTCGACACTTGGCGTAACGTCGGTGAAAGTCGTAACGAGACCACCATCGGGCATCCGGTTGGCGCGCACTTCGATCACGAGACCGCGGCCAGCGAAGCGCTCACGGAACGCTGCGCTGCCTGCGCCGTAACGCTCCGCTTGCTCGGCAACCACGGCATCGATCCGTTCGGCGGGAACGCCGTCGCGCTCCGCGTTGAATCTGAGGATTTCGTTGAGGCCGACGCCGGCGCGCGCCACATTGGGCGGCAGATCGAGGATGTCGCCGAATTGGCGGTTCCAGCAGATCAGTTGCAGATCCTTGTCGAACACGGCGATGCCTTGGCGCACGTGATCGAGCGCGGTCTGCAGAATTTCGCGGTTGTACTGGATCGCGGTGTTGGCGTCGTCGAGCAACTTCAGCGCGGCCTTGGTCGAGACCGTGCGCTTGCGTAACAGCAGCGACAAAACGAGCCGCGACGAGGCGGCGCCAATGGCCGAGGCGAGCACGTGTTCGGCATGGCGCACCAGCCGGAAATCGGCTTCGTCGGTCGGTGCGAGGCTGATACGTTGTGCCACCGCCAGCGCTTCGAATGAAGCGTTTGTGCGCTCGGCACCAAGATAACGGGCGACGGTGGTGGTCAGCTCTTCGACCGTCACCGAAGAGCGCCACAGCCGAAAGGCCGGCGTCATCGGGGCGAGATCAGTCGGCACGAACAGGTTGGCCTGCAGCCGTTCGATCGGTGAGGGCTCGCGCCGCAGCGAGAAGCCGACGTAGCAGGTCAGATTAAGGGCGAGACTCCAGATCACGCCGTGAACCAGTGGCGGCAGATCGAGGCCGAACAAATGTTGCGGACGCAACGCAAACAGGCCGAAGGGACCGTCGGTCAGCATGCCTTGGCCGATCAGCCCCACGTCGGCGAAGCTCGGCAACAAAAGCGTGTAAGCCCACACCACGATGCCGGCGATCATGCCGCCCATCGCGCCCTGCGCCGTGCCGCGCCGCCACAGCAGCCCACCGAAGAAGGCCGGCGCGAGTTGCGCGATCGCGGCGAACGACAGAAGGCCGATTGAAGCAAGCTGCGCGTCCGCGGCGGTGCGGTAGTACATGTAGGCCAAGAGCAGAATCACAAAGATCGCGAGACGTCGCGCGGTCAGCAGCAGCGAGCCGAGGTTCTCGCGCCCGGCGATCAAGCGCTCGCGTCGCTGCAGCACAAACGGCATTACCAGATCGTTCGAGACCATGATCGATAGAGCGACGGTCTCGACGATGACCATCGCGGTCGCGGCCGACAGACCGCCGACGAAGGCCGCGATGGTGAACACATTGGAGTTGGCCCGCAGCGGCAGCGCCAGCACGAACATGTCGCTGTCGACCGAACCAGGACTGAATGTCAGCAGGCCGGCGATCGCGATTGGCACCACGAACAGATTGATGAGGATCAGGTAGACCGGAAACATCCATGCCGCGCGCCCGATCTCGCCGGGGTTGTTGTTCTCGACGACGGCGACGTGAAATTGCCGGGGCAGCAGCAGGATCGCGACGAACGACAGCAGCGTCATGGCCAGGAAGTTGTCGAGCCGCGGAATGCTTGCGAGGACCGCATGGGTGTCGGCGCGGGAGAAGGCTTCGCCGAACAGCGCGAACGGGCCGTCGAACATCCAGAATGTGACGAAGATGCCGACCGCCAGAAACGCGACCAGCTTGATGATCGATTCGGTCGCAATCGCAAGCATCAAGCCGTCCTGGTGCTCGGTCGCGTCGATGTGCCGCGTGCCGAACAGCACCGCGAAGGTCGCCATCGCCAGCGCGACGAACAATGCGACGTCGCCTAGGATCGGATGCATCGCGCCGGTGCTTTGCGAGATGTGCGAGAGGATCGTCTCGAGCGATGCCGATACTGCTTTGAGCTGAAGCGCGATGTAGGGGATTGTCCCCACGATGGCAATCAACGCGACGGTCGCGGCGACCGCCTGGCCCTTGCCATAGCGTGCGGCGATGAAGTCGGCGATCGAGGTTGTGTTCTGCGCCTTGGCGAGCCGCACGATGCGCGCGAGTAGCGGCGACAGCAGGCCGATCGTCAACACCGGGCCGATGTAAATGGTCAGGAAGTCATAGCCGGTTCGGGACGCAAGCCCGACCGAGCCGAAGAAAGTCCAGGACGTGCAATAGATCGCGAGCGACAGCGGGTAGATCAGCAGCCGGGTGCGGCCCTGGCGGGCGAAGCCGCGGATACTGTCGCCATAACTCGCCACGAGAAACAGCAGCCCGATATAGACGAGCGCCACCGCGATAACGATCCAGCCTTCAAGCATTCAGTTTGATCCGCGACCGGCTAATCCTTTGAACAACAATTTTAGCGGCAAATGGCGAGTGGTGCGAGCCATGCGTCTTTGCCCTTTGTCCGATGCGATTTGCGCGCGTTGACGCCGCCTTTTCACGGCGGCATTGATCGTGGGCGGTGCGATTGCGCCCGCCGACCTGGATTTCCACCCGCTTGACGCTGCTTCTCACCGCCAACCGGCCCCGGCTGCTCTCGCATTTTGCGGAGACGATGGCGTTCGCAGCCGCGGGCGGAATGATATTCGGGCTCGCCGGAATGCCGGGTGGATGGTTGTCGGGTGCCATCTTGTTCGTTGCCTGTGCCGCCCTCGCCGGCCGCCCGATGTATGTGCCGCTGCCGCTCAACCGCGTGATCTTCATCCTGATCGGCGTGTCGCTCGGCGCCGTCGTTACGCCCGAAACCCTGCACGGTGTCGTCACCTACCCGGTGAGTGTGCTGACGTTGATCGCGGCGATGGGGTTCGTCAGCTGGTTTGGCGGCGTCTATCTCGAGCGCGTTCACAAGTGGGATCGCCTGTCCGCCTTTCTCGGCGCCGCGCCCGGCGGCATGTCGCAATGCGTCGCTGTGGCAACCGAACTCGATGCCGACGTGCGCGCGATCGTGATCGTCCAGACGGTGCGGGTCGTGCTCATCGCGGTCGGCTTGCCGGCCTTGTTGACGCTGCTTGGGCTGGTGGCGCCGTCGTCGCGCGGCGTCGGCGGCGACTTCAGCCTCGCCAATCTGGACGAGCTTCTTATTTTGCTTGGCGTGTCGACGCTCGTCGCGACGATCGCCTACCGGATCCGATTCCCCGGCGGCCTGTTGTTCGGCTCAATGCTGGCCTCGGCGATCCTGCACGGCTCCGGGTTAATCCACGCGGTAATGCCGTGGTGGGCGGCCAATGCGGCGATGATCACGCTCGGCGGCGTGACCGGCTCGCGATTTGCGAATACTCCGATCAAACTTCTGCTGCGATTTATCGGCGCCGCGCTGGGTTCATTTGTGGTATCGATCGCGATCGCCGGCGTTTTTGCCGGCGCTTTGGTCATGGCGCTGTCGCTGCGTGTTGCTGATGTCACGATCGCCTTTGCGCCGGGCTCGGTTGACGCGATGATGCTGCTGGCGCTCGCGCTCAACACCGACCCGGTCTATGTCGGCGCGCATCACTTTTCGCGCATCTTCTTTGTGTCGCTAACGATGCCGCTGATTGCCAAACACCAGGCGAAGCTCGAACATAAAGTGGTAGACGAAAGCAAACTGCCGCCGCCGACCCCGGATGACGAAGACTGAAAAGTTATTCCGCGGCGAGCGCCTTGCCGTGCATCGGCAGGTCAAGACGTTCCCAGACATCGACCAGCGCCTCGGCGAGACGATCGACCAGTGCATCGTCGTGATAGGGCGAGGGCGTGAGACGCAGCCGCTCCATGCCGCGCGGCACAGTCGGATAGTTGATCGGCTGAATATAAATGCCGTGCTCCGACAGCAAGAGATCGCTCGCCGCTTTGCACTTCTCCGGGTCGCCGACCAGCACCGGCACGATGTGCGTATCGCCCGGCATGACCGGTAGGCCCGCCGCATTTAGGACTGCCTTGACGCGCGCGGCCCGGTCCTGATGACGATCGCGTTCCCAATGTGAGGTCTTGAGGTGGCGGATCGCCGCCGTGGCCGCCGCGCAAATCGGGGGCGGCAGCGCGGTCGTGAAGATGAAGCCCGGCGCGTACGAACGAACGGCGTCAATGAGATCGGCATGAGCCGCGATGTAGCCGCCGAGGCAGCCGAACGCCTTGGCGAGCGTACCCTCGATCACGTCGACACGGTCCATCGCGTTGTCGCGGTCGGCGATGCCGCCGCCGCGCGACCCATACATGCCGACGGCGTGGACCTCATCGACGTAGGTCATTGCGTTATAGCGTTCGGCGAGGTCACAGATTGCGTGGATCGGCGCGACGTCGCCGTCCATCGAATAAAGCGATTCGAACACGATCAGCTTGGGACGGTTCGGTTCGGCTGCCTTCAGCAGCTGTTCGAGATGGGCGAGATCGTTGTGCCGCCAGATTTTCTTTTCGCAGCCGGCCTGCCGTACGCCTTCGATCATCGAATTGTGGTTCAGCGCGTCGGACAGGATCAGGCAGTTCGGCATCAACTTGGCGATGGTGGCGATGCCGGTTTCATTCGAGACATAGCCGGATGTGAAGACCAGCGCGGCCGGCTTCTTGTGCAGGTCGGCGAGTTCGCGCTCGAGCTCGACCAAGGGATGATTGTTCCCGGCAATATTGCGGGTGCCGCCCGCGCCGGTACCCATGCGCGCCGCCGCCTCGACCATCGCGCCGATCACTTTCGGGTGCTGGCCCATGCCGAGGTAGTCGTTCGAGCACCAGATCACGACCTCGCGCCGGCCCTGCGGCGAATGCCAGATCGCATGCGGATAGCGCCCGGCAATGCGCTCGAGGTCGGCGAACACCCGATAGCGGCGTTCGTCCCGCAGGGTTTCGAGGGCTTTGGCGAAAAATGCGTTGTAATTCATGCGACTAAGGGTTTTGCGGCCCGCCGGGCGTTTTTTAGAAGGCTTCCAGGGCATTTGTCGAGGCCGATATGGTCGCATCAGGCATGAAACCGCGTTGATCCCGATCAAATTCCGAAAGCGCCTCGGGTCCGGAAGACCTTGCATCCGCGCCCCCGCCGCTTCAAAAAGCGCGGCCAAGGCAAAACAGTTCATGACAGACAAACCGGTCGGCTTCGCCCACGGCCTCACCAATTACGGCGACAAAGACTTCTCGCTTTATCTGCGCCGCTCGTTCGCATCGTCGATGGGTTATTCCCGCGACATGCTGGCGAAGCCCGTGGTCGGCATCGCCTACACCGGTTCTGGCTTCAACAATTGCCACCGGCATTTTCCGGAAATGCTGGAGGCGGTGAAACGCGGCGTGCTCGCCGCCGGCGCCCTGCCGGTCGAATTTCCAACGATTTCGCTCGGCGAGGTGTTCCTCAATCCCACCAGCCTCAAGTTCCGCAATCTGATGTCGATGGACACAGAAGAAATGATCCGCGCCCAGCCGATGGATTCGGTCATCTTGATGGGCGGCTGCGACAAAACGGTGCCCGCGCAGTTAATGGGCGCAGTATCGGCAAATCTTCCGGCAATCGGATTGGTGGCGGGTCCGATGATGACGGGCCGTCACAACGGCGAACGTCTTGGCGCGTGCACCGACTGCCGCCGGTTCTGGGCGCAGTATCGCGCCGGCAAAGTCTCCGATCAGGAGATCTCGACGGTCGAAGGCCGCCTTGCGACCACTGCCGGCACCTGCGCGGTGATGGGGACCGCGTCGACGATGGCCTGCATCGCTGAAGCGCTCGGCATGATCCTGCCGGGCACGGCCGCGATCCCGGCGGTGCACGCGGATCGTTTGCGCGCCGCCGAGGCGACCGGAGCCGCCGCCGTGAATTTGATCGGCTCGAAAATGACTCCGGACAAGATCGTGACCGCGAAGTCGGTGGAGAATGCGCTGCGCGTTCTGCTCGCGCTCGGCGGCTCGACCAATGCCGTGATCCATCTCACAGCCATTGCCGGGCGCGCCGGCATCAAGGTCTCGCTCGAACGTCTCAACGAACTGTCGAATACCACGCCGGTTCTGGTCAATCTCAAACCGGTCGGCGACGGCTACATGGAGGATTTTTTTGCCGCTGGCGGAATGGGTGCGCTACTGCGCGAGCTGAAGGACTTGCTGCATCTTGATGCCATGACAGTGACCGGCGATACACTCGGCCAGCGTCTCGATGCCCCGCACTACAGCTTTGTCGATCGCACGATCATCGCCGAGCGCTCAAAGCCGCTCGAGCCGCAGGGCGGCCTCGTCGCGTTGTTCGGCAATCTGGCGCCGAAGGGTGCGATCCTCAAGCGCTCTGCCGCCGACAGCAAATTGTTCGAAACCGAGGGCAGGGCGGTGGTGTTCTCCTCGCTTACCGATCTTGCAGCGCGTGTCGACGACCCCAAGCTCGACATCAACGCCAACGACATCATGGTGCTGCAAAACGCCGGACCCAATTCGCCCGACGCAATGCCGGAAGCGGGTTACCTGCCGATCCCCAAGAAACTTGCAGCCGCCGGCGTGAAAGACATGATCCGCATTTCCGATGCGCGCATGAGTGGCACGGCGTTCGGCACCATAGTGCTGCATGTCACGCCGGATGCCGCTTCGGGCGGACCGCTCGGTCTCGTTCGCACCGGTGATCGCATTAAACTCTCGGTGAAAAATAAGCGCATCGAGCTTCTGGTCGACGATGCGGAGCTCAAGAAGCGTGCCGCCGCGGCTAAAACGGCGGCGGAAAAGCCGGCCCGCGGCTACGCGAAGCTCTATGCGCAGGAAATTCTCGGCGCCGATCAGGGCTGCGACTTCGCGTTTCTCAGGCCCGATTAACGGCCGTTTCTTCGATTGTGAAAATTGCGCGCGGTTCGTTAGCGACCGCTAAACGCTGTCTGCAATCGGCGCCCGCGGCTTAACGCCGGAGATATGTCGCCTCTCTAGGCTGGCAGGCCGGATTTACCTGGGTCCAGAGATCGATCGAGTGACGTTCACGTTCGTCCAGAGCTCCAATCTTAACCTGATCTTGCTCGCCGCCGTCGCGGCTCTTGCCGCAAGCGTCGTCGCGATCGCGCTGTTCAATCGCGCGCGCAACCGCGCCCAGGCGCAGCTTGCACGGCAAAATGTTCTGCTCGACAGCGCCATCAACAATATGAGTCAGGGGCTGTGCATGTTCGATGCGCAGAACCGGCTGCTGGTATGGAACGATCGATATCGCGAGATGTATCGGCTGCCGGCCAGCAAGATCTGGCCGCGCTGCACCATTCGGGATCTGCTCAACGCGCGTGTCGAGGCTGGCACGTTTCCGCTTGATCCCGACCGCTATGAGGCCGAACTCAAAACCGCGCTCAAGCAGGGCAAGCCGTTCCGCACCCGAATCGAGCTCGCCGATGGGCGCACGATTGCCGGCGTCAATCAGCCGATCGAGGGCGGCGGTTGGGTCGCCACACATGAGGACATTACGGACCGCGTTCGCGCCGAACGCGAACTCGACCGCGCCCGCGTTTTTCTCGACACGATCGTCAGCAGCGTTCCGACGCCGATCGTGGTCAAGGAGATGCCGGATCTCCGCTATCGGCTGGTCAACAAGGCCGCCGAGAAATTCTTCGGCATTCCCGCCGAGGGGTTCCTCGGAAAAACCTCGCACGACGTTTTCGGCAAGGTTTCGGGCGACAGTATCCGCACGCTCGACGAGGAGATGATCCGCGCCGGACACGAAACCCACTATGACGAGCATCTTTTCACGGCGCCAAACGGGGAAACCCGCATCGTCACGTCGTCGCGGTTGCCGATCGCGGGCGCCGACGGCAAGCCGAAATATCTGATCACGGTTGTTCACGACCTGACGCAGCGCAAACGCGATGAGGCCCGCATTTCCTATCTCGCCCAGCACGACGCGTTGACCGATCTGCCCAACCGCGCCGCATTCAACGAATGCCTCGAGGCGATGATCAGTCTGGCTCCCAAGTCAGGCGAAGGTTTCGCTCTATTGTGCGTCGATCTCGATCGCTTCAAGGACGTCAACGACGTGTTCGGTTACTCGACCGGTGACGCTCTCATTCGTATGGTCGCCAAGCGGCTCGAACTGGCTTGCGAGGGCGCGTTCCTCGCCCGGCTTGGCGGCGACGAGTTCGCCTTGATTTCTCCGACCGGGCCGCAACCGGAGACCGCAGAGACCTTGGCGGCGCGCTTGACCTCGGCGATGGCTGAGGTCTTCGAGATCGATGGCCATCGCATCGACATGGGCATCTCGGTCGGCATCTCGGTCTATCCGGTCGACGGCACGCAGGCCGCCGCGCTGATCGCCAATGCTGATGCGGCGCTTTATCGCGCCAAGTCCGAGGCTCGCGGTTCGGTGAGCTTCTTCAAGCCGGACATGGACAAGCAATTGCGCAGCCGCCGCGCGTTACAGCATGACTTGCGCTCGGCGCTCGCCAATGAAGAGCTCGAACTTTACTACCAGCCGATTGCTCGGGCTGACGGCCAGATCCTGGAATTCGAGGCGCTGGCGCGCTGGCATCATCCGCGTGAAGGCACCGTGCCGCCTAGCATCTTCATTCCACTCGCCGAAGATAGTGAGTTGATCAACACCCTGGGCGAATGGGTGCTGCGGACCGCTTGTCGCGAAGCCGCCTCGTGGCCCCGGCCGATCGACGTGTCGGTCAATCTTTCGCCGGCCCAATTCCGGCACGGCGACCTTGTGGCAATGGTGCACTCCATTCTTCTCGAGACCGGCCTCAAACCGAGTCGTCTCAAGCTGGAGGTGACCGAGGGCGTCCTGATTCAGGATTTCTCGCGGGCGGTGTCGATCTTGCGACGCCTTAAGAGCCTCGGCGCTTGTGTGTCGATGGATGACTTTGGCACCGGCTATTCGTCGCTGTCCTATCTACAGGCATT
>JAFAQJ010000168.1 GCA_019246455.1 Pseudolabrys sp. | reverse complement strand
AGTTGCTGCTGACCCAAGACCCCGCGGAGGCGGCGGCGCTCGCCGCAGAACTCGATCGCCTCAACCGCGAGCGTCAAGCAATCGAGCAGGCAACGCTGGTGGCGGCCGAAGCCGAGGCGTCAGCGGCACTCGGCGCGGAGGAGCGCGGCGCGGTGGTGGTGACCGCCGCGCCCGGCTGGCATCCCGGCGTCGTCGGCCTGGTGGCGGCGCGGCTACGCGAGCGCTTCGGCCGGCCCGCATTCGCGATCGCGCTCGAACCTGGCGGGACGGGGACGGGGTCCGGACGCTCCATCCCCGGCGCTGATCTTGGTGCGGTGGTGCGGCGCGCGGTACGTGAGGGCTTGCTGATGAAAGGCGGCGGACACGCAATGGCGGCCGGTGTCACGTTGAAAAAGGACAAGCTCGCGCCATTTCGCGCCTTCCTTGAAGAAGCATTGCGCGAGCAGGTCGCGGCAGCGCGCAGCGAGGACGTGCTGCTGATCGACGGAGCCATCAGCGCCGGTGGCGCGAGCGTCAGCTTGATCGAGATGATCTCGCGTGCGGGACCCTTCGGCGCCGGCAGTCCGGAACCGGCATTCGCTTTCCCCGCGCACACGATTGCCTTTGCAGAAGTGGCGGCCGAGAAACATATCCGCGTGCGGCTGCGCGCCGGGGATGGTTCGATCGTCAACGGCATCGCGTTTCGCACCGCCGGCCAGCCGCTCGGCAACGCGCTGCTTGAAAACCGCGGGCGTGCTGTTCACGCGGCGGGATTTCTTGCCATCGACCGTTACCAGGGCGCCGAGCGCGTGCAATTGCGCTTGATTGACATCGCTATTCCCCAGTAAAGCGACGGTCATGCCGGACTACGATATTCTGATCGCTGGGGCAGGGCTCGGCGGACTGGCGGCGGCGTCCTGCCTGATGAAGGCCGGCCATCGCGTGCGGATCTATGAGCAGGCGCCGCAACTCGCCGAAGTCGGCGCCGGCATCCAGATCAGCGCCAATGCGATGCATGTGCTGCGCGATCTCGGACTTGAGCCCGCCATCCGTAGGATTGGCGTCCAACCCGAAGCTTACGTTTTTCGCCTGCACGATACCGGTGAGGTGCTGCAACGGTTTTCGCTTGCGGCAGACCACGAGCGCATCCACGGCGCGCCTTACACGCAGATGCATCGCGCCGACTTTCACGAGATTCTTGCGGCGCGAGCGCGAGCTTTCGATCCGGATGTCGTGCAACTCAACAAGAAGGTCGCCGGCTTTACCGAGACAAAGAGCGGGATCGAACTGCATTTCGCCGATGGCGGCTCGGTGAAAGGCGATTTGCTGATCGGCGCCGACGGGCTGAAATCCGCAGTACGGCGACAATTATTTGGTGACGCGGTTGCGACCTATACAGGCGACGCAGTGTGGCGTCTGACCGTGCCTATCGAACGCATTCCGGAAGACATACGTCTTGAGAAGGCGATGACGCTGTTCCTGGGATCGGGTGGCCACGGCGTTTGTTACTACTTGCGATCGGGAATGCTGGTGAACTTCGTCGGTTGCGTGGAAACCGACGACATCGACGAAGAATCCTGGACCGTCAAATACCCGTGGGAACGGTTGATGGCCGATTATGTGGGCTGGCATCCCAAGCTGCTCGCGATCCTCAATGCTGCCGACAAGGACCAAATCTACCGTTGGTCGCTGTTCTCTCGGCCGCCGACGCGAGTGTGGAGTTCGCGCCGCGTGACGCTGCTCGGCGACAGCGCGCATCCCACGCTGCCGTATCTCGCGCAGGGTGCCGCGATGGCGATTGAGGACGGTGCGGTGCTCGCGCGGGCGCTCGCGATGGAAAATAATATTGGTGCGGCGCTTGACCTCTATCAACGCAATCGTGTTGACCGCACGACGCGGATCGTCGAGCAGTCGACGGCGAATCGTGCGCTATTTCATTTGCGGTCGGTCGATGAGATGCGTGCAGCATTCGCCAAGCGCAACGAGGGCGCCGACCGCAACGCGTGGCTCTATTCGTATAATCCGCTGACGGTCGAGTTGCGCTGACGGCGCGCTATTTCTTACGCGTCTTTTTGCAGAACACGTTGTAGATCGCGCCGATGATCACGCGCGCATCTTCGCTGGCGAGGCTGTAATAGACCGTCTTGCCGTCGCGCCTTGTCGAAACAAGCTTGTCGGCACGCAACCGCGCCAGTTGTTGTGAGACGGTCGGCTGACGCAGCGCTAGCAGTTTTTCGAGTTCGCTAACCGACTTCTCGCCCTCAGCCAGGATGCAAAGGATCATCAGCCGGCTCTCGTGCGACAGAGCTTTCAGGAAATTGGTCGCGCGCTGCGCATTTTCGACCATGCGATCGAGTTCGCGAGAGCTCGAGAATTCCAGAACTTGCAGATCCATACTCATCTCGAAGGCGAGTGACAGCCGGCGCGCGTAATACAGACGATCAGCCGTTTACGTGCAATGGCCTTGGGACGAGGTCATGCAGTTCTCCCCGCGCAGCGCCGTCATCGAGCTTGCGGATCAGAACACCGAGCAGGCCCCAGAAGCTGTCGTCGCCGGGATAGCCGCGGATGCGGCCGATTTCGCGTCCGTTATCGATCATCACGAACAGCGGCGTCAGTCGTTCGACCTGAATAAATGCCAGATCGGGCGGGAAAGGCTCGTCCATATTGACGCGACGCAAAGGCGCGCGCTGGCCTTCGGCGGTTTTCGGATAGATCGGCGCGATTTCTTGGTCGAAACGTGCGCACCATTCACAGCCCGCTTGCTCGAACATCACGAGTTCGGCGGCGGACGCCGTAGAAAAAATTGGCACGGCGGTAACAATCGCGAGAATAATTTTCGACGCTGTGCGCATCATCGCCCGGTGGCGTAGCCCTGCATGCCACGAGGATTGGCCGCGGCGCGACGCCGCACGCCGGTGCGTGATGCGGCGGTGAGGCGGCCTTCCGACCAGTCCGGACCGACCTCGACTTCGTGCCCGCGTTTGCGCAATTCCTTCACCGTCGCCTCCGGAACGCGGCCTTCGACGACGAGGACGCCGGGGCGCGCCGTGCGCGGCCAGAACGAGATCGGGAAATGCTCCGAATGCCAGGCCGGCGCGTCGATTGCTTCCTGCAAATTGAGATTGCAATGAACGTGGCGCAGGAAGAATTGCGCGATCCATTGATCCTGCTGATCCCCGCCGGGCGAGCCCCAGGCGAGATACGGCTCGCCGTCGCGCAGCGCCATTGTCGGCGACAACGTCGTGCGCGGGCGCTTACCCGGCACGAGCGCAGCCGGATGGTTTTCGTCGAGCCAAAACATCTGGGCGCGGGTGCCGAGGCAAAAGCCGATTTCCGGAATGACCGGCGAGGACTGCAGCCAACCGCCTGACGGCGTTGATGAAATCATATTGCCGTCGCGATCGATGATGTCGAAATGGACCGTATCGCCCCGCACGGCCCCCATCCGGCCCACGGTCGGTTCACCGGCTCCTGACGCTGCGACCGCCAGGCGCGGGCCATCGTCCTTGCGCATCTGCACGACGCCGCCGAAACCTTCGATCGAGCCCGGCCGCAAGTCGAGCGAAGCTTTTGCCGTGATCAGCTTGCGGCGCTCGGCATTATACGCGTCCGACAACAAGGTTTCGGTCGGAATCTTGGAGAATTTCGGATCGCCGTAGAATTTCTCGCGATCGGCAAAGGCCAGCTTTGCTGCCTCGACTTGCAGATGGATGAATTCGGGACCTGCCGGATCGAGACCCTCGAGCTCGAAGCCTTTGAGCAGCGCGAGCTGCTGGAGCAACACCGGTCCCTGCGACCAGATACCGGCCTTCTGCACTGTGTAGTGGCCATACTGATACGTCAGCGGCGCTTCGACGGTTGCTTCCCATTTCGCCATGTCCTGGCCGGTGAGAACGCCACCATGTTTCTCGCCGGTGACGTCCATCACTTTTTGCGTGCGGCAGAACTTGTCGATCGCTTCGGCGACAAAACCTTGCGACCAGACTTTGCGGGCCTTTTCGATTTGCGCGATGCGGTCGCCACCAACGCTTTCCGCTTCCTTCAAGACGCGCTCGTAGGTGTTGGCGAGCGTCCTGTTGGTGAACATTGATCCGGTTTCAGGCACCTGGCCATTCGGTAAATAAATCGCGGCCGAGGTCGGCCAATGATCGCGAAACAGATCCTTGACCATGCCGATCGTGGCGTTAGCTCGCTCGACGAGCGGGTGGCCGTTGCGTGCATAAAAGATCGCAGGCGCCAGGACGTCGGTGAGCTTCAGGGTGCCGTAGTCGCGCAGCAGCAACATCCAGCTATCGAACATGCCGGGAACGCAGGCGGCGAGAAGACCGGTGCCTGGCACAATGTCGAGACCGAGCGACCTGTAGTGGGCGATGGTCGCGCCGGCCGGCGCCGGGCCCTGGCCGCAGATGATCTCGGTCTTGCCGCGCTTGACCGCATGGACGATGACCGGAACGTCGCCGCCTGGTCCGTTGAGATGCGGCTCGACGACCTGAAGGCAAAAAGCGGAGGCGGCGCCGGCATCGAAGGCGTTGCCGCCTTTTTCGAGAATGCTCATCCCGATCGCGGTCGCAATCCAGTGGGTCGTCGCGACCACGCCGAAAGTGCCTTCGATTTCAGGACGGGTGGTGAAGGAATTTGGATTGATGACGGGGGCGGGCATCTTGTGTCCTTGCAGGGCGCGCGTAGGCTGTAGGTGCTGGCACTATAACGATTAAAACGAAGCCGCGCCGATCAAATTGAGGGAGCGAACGATGGCGTCCTCGACTATGGTCGGAATGCTTTGGCGTATAATACCGACGTGCCAATTTTCGGGGGCACACCTCCACTCATTTCGGCGTGGCTGACCGCCCAAACAGACAACTCGTTGTCGCCAAGCTTTTATCTGATCGCTACGTCGCTGCTGAGTTTGGCAGCGCTTCTTATCATTGGCGCGCGGCTCAAGCTCTAGCCAAAACGGAATGCCAGAAGGTTATCGAACGAGCGCAGTTCGATCAGGATTCGGTGCAGCCGCCCGGTGTCGCGCGCGGCAATCGTCTCCGGGATCAGGCTGAGACTGGCTTTGGCGCCGTCGATCAGACGGCGGAATTCCGGACTCTGTTGCGTGGCGGTATCGGCCATTGCGTCGCATCGCTCGAGCGTCGCACCATAAGCTCTTGCGCTGGCGCTAACCTCATCTGTCGACTTCGACCAATCGAGATCGCTGTCGTTAAACGCAAAGAGCTTGTCCATGGCGTCGTTGCTGTCGCGAATGCAATCGGCAAGCACCGGCACGCCGGCTTTCTTGCGTAGGTCGGATAATTCGTTGCGGATGGCAGCCAATGCGTCACGCGCATTGTCGGGCCGGCCGCTCCCCGACATGATTTGCGCGGTGACAATGCGCACGCTGACGTCGAGCATCGTCGTTGTGTAAAGCTGCTTGTTCTCGGCGAAGGGGCCGAACGGCCTCCCGAATCGCGACACCGCTTCGGCCCAGGCATCGCGCAGGCGGTCGATTTCGAGCGAAGCGAGATCGACATTGCCGGTGCGCAGATAGCCGATCGCGACGCGGTTGTGCGAGGCCACTTGTTCGATCGCTACGTTGAAATCGTCGATTTCAGCGGCGTTAACGGGTGCGGCCACCAACGCCGTGAGAAATGCGATACGCGCAAGGCAGGCCAGCATGCGCTTCACCGGACTGTGACGGGTCTATACATTGGCGGGTGACTATAAACGGCGCGCGTATGAGCGGCGAGGGCGGCAATGGATCGGCGGCAATTCCTGATCGGCAATTTGGCGGTCGGCGCTTCGGCGCTTGCGGGCGGCGTCACCCGCGCCGAGCCGGTCCTGACTGACGACGGGCTCTACAAGGAGCCGTGGTTTCTCGAAAGCTTCCTCGATCTCGCCGAAGACCTCGATGGGGCGCGCAAGCAAAATAAGCGTTTCGCAATCATGTGGGAGCTCAAAGGTTGCCCCTATTGCAAGGAAACGCATTTCGTCAATTTCGCGCAGCCGCGCGTCACCGATTACATCCGCGCGAACTTCGAGGTGCTGCAACTCAACATCATCGGCTCGCGCAAAGTGACCGATTTTGACGGTCAGGAGCTTGGCGAAAAAGAGCTTGCGCTCAAATATGGCGTGCGGTTCACGCCGACCTTCCAGTTCTTCCGCGAAAGCGCCGATGGCCTCAAGGCATTGCCGCCGGCGGAGCGCGAGGTGGCGCGGGCGCCGGGCTATATGCGGCCTGACGATTTCCGCGCGATGTTCCGCTTCGTTCGCGAGAAAGCCTACGAGGGCAAGAGCTTTCGCGATTTTCTCAAATCGCTGCCGAGCTGAAATAAGTTTCGGTGTGAGGATGGCGGGAAAGCATATTAATCTGTGAATATGAATTGACCGCATCGGTTCGCCCGCTATCCTGCGCCCACCATTCGTCCGGGGGATTTGCGATGCAGAATTTGTCGCGTCGGCAGGCGCTCACTGTGGGTGCAGGGCTGGTCACGATTTCGGTGATCGGCTGGAGCGGCCAGGCCTTTGCCGCGGCCAAGGAGGCGGCTGACGAGATTACCAAGTTCACCGGCGGCAAGGCGCCGGACAAAGGCAAGATCACCATCGAGCTCCCGGAGATCGCCGAAAACGGCAATACGGTGCCGCTATCGGTCTCGGTCGACGCGCCGATGACGGCCGACAACTACGTCAGCGACATCATGGTGATCGCCGACGGCAATCCGCGGCCCGAAGTCGCGACGTTCCATTTCACGCCGATGTCGGGCAAAGCGGAGGCCGCGACTCGCATTCGTCTCGCCACCACGCAAAACATCATCGTCGTCGCCAAGACCAGCGGCGGCCAACTCTTCACCGACCAGAAGCTCGTGAAAGTCACGATCGGCGGCTGCGGCGGCTAACGGAAATCCAGGGAGATCGGCATGGCGGAGAAGCCGCGCATCAAGCTTCCGAAGGAAGCCAAGAAGGGCGAGGTCATTCAGATCAAGACTCTGATCTCGCACATCATGGAATCGGGTCAGCGCAAGGACAAAGACGGCAAGACGATTCCTCGCAAGATCATCAACAAGTTCACTTGCGAATTCAACGGCAAGCCGGTGTTCAGCGCCGACATCGCACCGGCGGTGGCAGCGAACCCCTACGTGCAGTTCAACGCCAGGGTCGAACAGAGCGGCACCTTCAAGTTCACCTGGACCGATGACGACGGCACGGTCACGACCGCGGAAGAACAGATCACCGTGGCTTGATGCGCTCGCCGCTGCCGGAAAGAGCAGCGGGCACATGGCTGGAGGGTCGAAGATGCGCGGAAGGATACTGGCTTTAGGCGTTTTGGCCGCGACGGTCACGATGACCGCGGGCGTTTACGCGCAGAGCAAAAAAGAGGCGCCGCTCGAATTGAAGGCTGATGCGTCGGCGCGGCCATGGAAACGCTACAACGGTTGGCCGGCCCGGGACGAATCCAAATTCAGCACGCTCGGCAAGGTCGTGTCGCTACCGACGCCGAAGACGCCGCGCAAGCTCGATGGCCCGATCACCGGTGATGCGGAAAAGGGCGCCAAACTCGTCGCGGACCGCAATCGCGGCGGCTCGTGCCTCGCCTGTCACGTGATGGGGCAAGCCGGGAACGCCGATCTTCCCGGCAACGTCGGTCCTGATCTCTCCGAGATCGGCAATGCCGGCCGCGAGGATGAGTGGCTGTTCAACTACATCTACGACGCGCGCGTCTACAATCCCGAGACAGTGATGCCGCCATGGGGCGGCCACGGTCTCTTCAATGACGAAGAGATCAAGGACATGGTGGCGTTCCTCAAAACGCTGAAGAAGCCGGCCGTGTTCAAGACCGCGCTCGATAATCCGGAGAAGCGTCCAGCGCCGGTCGAGAAACGCGAAAATCTCGACCCGATGGAAAATCCCGGGATGTGGGCAGTCGAAAAGGCGCAGGATTTGTGGAAGGCGAATGGGCCGGCCGGCAAATCGTGCCAGAACTGCCACACGAATGCTGCGACGGCTTTCAAGACCTGGGCCGCATCGATGCCGAAATGGGAGCCGCGGCTCAACAAGGTGGTCGGCGTCGAGGAGTTTGTGACACGACACGCCAAGGCGACGACGGGCGCAGATTGGCTCATGGAGACCGATGAGAACCGCGCGATGTCGGTCTATCTGCACTTCCTCGCCAACGGCAATCCGGTCAGGGTGGACACCACGAGCGCGCCGGCCAAGGCCGCGATCGAGCGCGGCAAGGAACTGGCGAACCGCAAGGTCGGCGAACTCAACTTTGCCTGCACGGATTGTCACGGCAAAGCCGCCAATCATTGGATTCGCGGCCAGTGGCTCGGTGAGCCGAAGGGTCAGTACGACCATTTTCCGACCTGGCGCACCAGTCTGCAGGCGATTTGGGATATCCGGCAGCGCTTCCAATGGTGCCAGGTCAATATCCGCGCCGACGAACTGCCGCCCGACGCCAAAGAATACGGCGATCTCGAGCTTTATCTCGCCTCGACGAACGCGGGTCAAAAGCTCAGCGTCCCCGGCATCCGGCACTGATGCTCAACCGTCGCGACGTCCTTCAGATTGGCGCCGCGACGGCCGCACTGCTCGGTAGCTCGCCGTTCACGCGCGCCTTGGCGCAGCAGAGGCTGACGCAGGCCGAACTTCTGAAATTCGAGGCGGTCGGGACGGTGACGCTGCTGCACGTCGCCGACATTCACGGCCAGTTGGTACCTATTTATTTTCGAGAACCATCGATCAATCTCGGCGTCGGCGAGGCGCGCGGCCAGCCCCCGCACCTTACCGGCACCGATTTCCTCAAACGGTTCGGCATTCCAGAAAAGTCCGCGGATGCTTACGCATTGACGTTCGAGGAATTCGAGGCGCTAGCGAAATCCTACGGCAAGATCGGCGGGCTTGATCGCGCGGCGACGGTGGCAAAAACGGTGCGCGCCGAGCGCGGCGACGACAAGGTTCTGCTGCTCGACGGCGGCGACACCTGGCAGGGCTCGCTCGGCGCGAACGCGAGCCGCGGTCAGGACATGGCCGACTGCATGAAATGGCTCAAGCCCGATGCGATGACCGGGCACTGGGAGTTCACGCTGGGCCAAGCCCGCGTCACGGAATTGATCGACAGCCTCGATTTTCCGTTTCTCGCGCTCAACATCCGCGACACGGAATGGAATGAGCCGGCATTCGATGCGTATAAGATGTTCGAGAAGGGCGGCATCAAGATCGCCGTGCTCGGCCAGGCCTTTCCCTATACACCGGTCGCTAATCCGCGCTGGATGATGCCGAAATGGTCGTTCGGCATCCGCGAAGACGATGCGCGCGCACAAGTCGAAAAGGTGCGCAAGGCCGGTGCGCAACTGGTCGTTCTGCTGTCCCACAACGGCTTTGACGTCGATCGCAAGCTCGCCTCGCGCGTCGGCGGCATCGACGTCATCCTGACGAGCCACACCCACGACGCACTGCCGGAGGTGGTCAAGGTCGGCAAGACGCTGCTGGTCGCCTCGGGCAGCCACGGCAAGTTCATCTCGCGACTCGACCTCGACGTACGTGGCGGCGAAGTGAGGGACTTCCGCTACAAGCTTATTCCATTGCTCGCCGACGCCATCGCTGCCGATCCGGAAATGGCCGCGGCGATCGCCAAGGCTCGCGCGCCCTACGCAACGCAGCTGTCACGTGTCGTCGGCCAAACGGACTCGCTGCTCTACCGGCGGGGCAATTTCAGCGGCACGTTTGACGATCTCATCTGCGCGGCGCTTCTCAAGGAACGCGATGCCGAAATCGCACTGTCGCCCGGTTTCCGTTGGGGCACCAGTGTTCTGCCAGGGCAAGCGATCACGATCGAAGACATTCACAACGCGACCGCGATTACCTATCCGCAGGTTTACCGTATCGCGATGAGCGGCGAACGTCTCAAGGACGTGCTCGAAGACGTCGCCGACAATCTGTTCAATCCCGACCCATATTATCAGCAGGGCGGCGATATGGTTCGCTGCGGCGGGTTGGGTTACTCGATCGATATCAACAAACCGATCGGGTCACGGATCGCGGCAATGACGCATCTCAAGACCGGTGCGCCGATCGATCCGAAGAAAGAATACGTCGTGGCGGGCTGGGCCAGTGTCAACGAAGGCACGGAAGGTCCGCCGGTTTGGGAGTTGGTCGAGCGTTACATCGCGCGCGAAAAAACCGTCCACGTTCAACCCAACAGTGCTGTGAAAATCTCCGGCCTCTAGCCGGAAAATTAGTTACATTCAAAAACGAGAATGTATTATTGGCGCGGCACCGCCGGGAGAACTTGATGAGCCAGCCGCCCGACCAGGGATCGACCTCGCGCCGCAAGTTCGTTGTGGGTGCTGCGGGCCTTGTCGTGGCAGGGGCCTCCGGCAAAGCAATTGCTGATAATCCCAAGAACCAACCACCCAACGTGCCGGAATGGACGCGCACGCTGGGCGACGGCGTCGGCGTTCGTGCCTACGGCACGCCATCGAAATTCGAGAAGCAGGTGATCCGGCGCACGGTGCCCTGGCTGACCGCGACGCCGGAGTCATCAGTCAGCTTCACGCCACTGCATGAGCTTGACGGCATCATCACGCCCAATGGCCTGTGTTTCGAGCGTCACCACTCTGGCATCGCTGAAATTGATCCGGCTGACTACCGGCTGATGATTCACGGCATGGTCGACAAGCCGCTGATCTTCACGCTCGACGAGCTCAAGCGCTTTCCACGCGCCAATAGAATCTATTTCCTCGAATGTGCTGCCAATTCCGGAATGGAATGGCGCGGTGCGCAGCTCAATGGCTGTCAGTACACGCATGGCATGGTGCATTGCGTGCAGTACACAGGCGTGCCCCTCAAGACGCTACTCAACGAGGCAGGACTCAAGAGCGGCGCGAAATGGATCATGGCCGAAGGCGGAGATGCCGCCGCGATGAACCGCTCGATCCCGCTGGCGAAGGCGCTCGACGATTGTCTCATCGCCTACCGCATGAACGGTGAAATGCTACGGCCGGAAAACGGTTATCCGGCGCGGCTGGTCGTGCCGGGCTGGCAGGGCAACATGTGGATCAAATGGCTGCGTCGCCTCAAGGTTGGCGATCAGCCGTGGTTCACGCGCGAAGAGACCTCGAAATACACCGACTTGATGGAGAACGGCAAAGCGCGTCAGTTCACTTGGGTGATGGATGCGAAGTCGATCATCACATCGCCCTCGCCGCAGGCGCCGGCAAAGTCGAAAGGCTTGACTGTGATTTCGGGACTTGCCTGGTCGGGCCGCGGCAAGGTCGTGCGGGTCGATGTCGCACTCGACGGCGGCCGCAACTGGCGCACAGCGAGGATCGACGGCCCGGTCTACGACAAAGCCTGCGTGCGTTTTTACTACGAGTTCGATTGGAGCGGCGAGGCACTGCTGCTGCAATCGCGCGCGATCGACGAAACCGGTTATGTGCAGCCGAACAAAGACGATCTACGCAAGATTCGCGGCGTTAATTCGATCTATCACAACAACGGCATCCAAACCTGGCATCTCAAGCCCGACGGAGAGGTTGAGAATGTCGAGGTTGGTTAGTGCGATCTGCGCCGTGCTGCTACTCGCGGCATCGACTTTTGCCCAAAGCAAGAATGCACCGAAAAAGCTCGGCATCGGTCAAATGGCGACCGCCGAGCAGATCGCCGGCTGGGACATCGACGTGCGCCCTGATGGGCAGGGCGCGCCGCCGGGCAAAGGCTCGGTCAAGCAAGGCGAAGAAATTTACATGACGCGCTGCGCCGCGTGTCACGGCGAATTCGGCGAGAGCGCCGGCCGCTGGCCGCAGCTCGCGCAGGGCAAAGGCACGCTGGCTTCGAACGACCCAGTCAGGACCGTCGGCTCTTATTGGGCGCGTCTGTCGAGCCTGTTCGACTACGTGCGCCGCGCCATGCCGTTCGGCGATGCGCAGGCGCTTAACAATGACGAGCTCTATGCGGTCGTAGCCTACGTGCTCAATCTCAACGATATCGTCGACGACAAGTTCGTGCTGTCGAAAGAAACCTGGGAGCAAGTAAAGATGCCAAACGCGAACGGCTTTTACGACGACGATCGCGAGACGACAGAAAAGGCTTTCTGGAACAAGAGGCCTTGTATGGACAACTGCCGCGGGCCGGTGACGATCACAGGCCGCGCCCGCGCGGTTGACGTAACGCCGGAGGATAAAGGCGCAGCGGCGCAGTAGCGGCGGACATTTTTGCCTTGTCTTGGCGTTTCCCGTAAAACTCGGACTGCAATTCTCGTCCGGGATTTTCCATGGCGAAACTTAATTTATCAATCGCGGTGCGCGATTATGATCGCACCCGTCCGCTCAGCGACGGCATCGTGCAAATCGATGGTGTCGATCCCGTCTTCATGGCGCTCGATCCGGAGGAAATTTTTTTCCGCGCGTTCCGGCAGGCCGAGTTCGACATCTGCGAGTTGTCACTGTCGAGTTTTACAGTCAAGACAGCGCAGGGCACCTGCCCCTATGTTGGCGTGCCCGCTTTCGTGTCGCGCGCCTTCCGTCACACCTCGATCTATGTTCGCACGGACCGCATCAAGAAACCGGCCGATTTGAAGGGCAAGAAAATCGGCGTCCCGGAATATCAACTCACCGCGAATGTCTGGGCACGCGCTATTCTCGAGGACGATCACGGCGTCAAGCCGAGCGACATTCACTGGATCAGAGGCGGTCTGGAGGAGGCCGGCCGGGTCGAAAAGATTTCGATCATTTTGCCTAAAGATGTTCGGCTCGATAACGCGCCGGAGGGTCGCACGCTTTCGAGCATGCTCGAGGCGGGGGAGATCGATGGGTTCATCGGCCCGCGCGTGCCGTCGCCGTTCGAGCGGGGCCACCCGCATATCGGCTGGCTGTTCGCCGATCCAGTTGCCGCGGCCAAAGACTATTACAAGCGCACCGGTATCTTCCCGGTCATGCATATTGTCGGCGTGCGCAAGACTTTGGCCGAGCAACATCCGTGGCTGCCGGGTGCCGTGCTCAAGGCGTTCGAGCGCGCCAAAATCATCGCGCTCGACAAGCTTTCAGACACATCGTCCACCAAGGTCACGTTGCCTTTTATCGAGGAGCGCCTGGCGGAAGCGCGTCAGTTGATGGGCCACGATTTCTGGTCTTATGGCATGGAAGGCAACCGCAAGACGCTTGAGACCTTCTTGCGTCATCACCACAGCCAGGGGCTGTCGTCACGGTTGGTGAAAATCGAGGAATTATTTCATCCCGGAACGCACGAAAGCTTCAAACTCTAGCGAATAACATGCGCGCAGCGTTGATTGCGTTACCGGCAATAATGGGAGCGACCGCGGTGCAGAGTGCTGAGATCAAGGTGTTGTCGGGCGGCGCGCCCAAAGAAGCCTTCAAGGCGCTAGCGCCGGAATTCGAAAAGAAGACCGGCAGTAAGGTCACGATCGACTATGCCGTAACCAGCGTCATCAACGACCGGCTAGGGGCGGGAGAGAAAGTCGACATTCTGGTTTTGCCAGTGCCGGTTCTCGACGGGCTGGAGAAGAACGGCACAGTCACCGGGAAACGCGCGGCCTTGGGGATTGTTGGCCTGAGCGTGATCGTGCGCAAGGGCGCCGCAAAGCCGGACATCTCGACGCCCGACAAATTCAAAGCCGCGCTGTTATCGGCGAAAAGTGTGGTGCACTCGCCGACCGGCGTCACGCCGAGTGGTACCCATCTCGGCAAGATGCTGGAGAAGCTCGGCATTGCGGTCGACATGCAGAAGAAGACGACATATCGCCCGGCGCTCGATGGCGGCGTGCAGCTCGTGGCGCGTGGCGAAGCCGAACTCGGTATCTATCCGGCAAGCGAAGTGATCAAGATATCCGACGTCGAAGTGGTCGGCTCGGTGCCAGAGCCGCTGACGCTGAACACCGTCTATGGCGCCGCGGTTATGAGCAAGGCGGCAAATCCGGAGGGCGCGACCGCCTTTATCGCTTACATCAGCGACAAAGCGGCGGGCGCGCAATGGCGCCACGGCGGATTTACGCCGGCCCACTGATTATTTGCGCGGCGGGATCTGAATCAGGTCGGCGAGCTGCTCCTTCGTCAGCGGCGCCGGAATGAATTTGAGCGTCACCGCTTCGGCCATCAGGCTGTCGATCCCGACGACCTTGTCCGGATCAATCAGGCTCTTGGGGAAGAACTCGTCGCGCACGCGCTTGGCCAATTCCGGCGTGATCTTGTTGAACTCTGCGAAATCGGCGAGCACCTGCGGATTGCCCGAATACATGTAGTCGATCGACTCCCGATACGCCTTCATGAAGCGCTCGAGCAGTTCTCTCTTCTTTGTGACGAATTCATTGTTGGCAACGACCACGCGGATGGTTTGACCGCGCACCATAGCGGCATCCGTCGCTTTGGCGATCAGGTGAATCTTGCCTTCATCCATTTCCTTGAGCCCGAATGGCGGCGCGGCCCAGCCGACGTCGACCTGGTCGGTCATAACCGCAGTCAGTGTCGCGCTCGGATTGCCGGTCGCCTGCGGCTTGGCGGTGAGCTTGTATTCGTCGATGAAGGCGCGCACGACGCTGTTGGTCGAGGAACCGTTGGTCGAGAAGGCGATGGTGTGGCCGTTGGCATCCTTCAGCGTCTTGATCGCCGGGTTCTTGGCATACCAATAATCCGCTGCGCCGGTCGCCTCGGCGCCGACGATCTTGATCGGCGCGCCTTTTGCAAACGCCGCCATCGCGCCCTGGGTGCCGACGGCGAACCCCATATCGACGCTGCCCGAGATCACCGGCTGAAGCGTTTCGCCGCTGCCCGACGTGTAAATCAGTTCAAGCGCAATGCCGTGCTTCTTGAAGATGCCAGCCTTTTCGCCGAGATGGCAAATCGCGGTATCCCAGTTGCCGCGCTGGCCGAGCGTCATCTTGATGAGATCATCGGCTGAGGCCGACGACGCAGCGCCAAGGGTGGCGACGAGCACAGCTGCGGCGGCGAAAGAGCGGTAATGTTTCACGGCGCGATCCTCCGTTTTTTAGTGCCGCCTGATGGCGTCGAGCCCGCCAAGCCGGCCGATCATGGCATTGACCCCGATCGCCAACACGAACAACACGATCAGCATCGCATACATGCTTGGCATGTCGAAGATGCTGTAGGCCTGGATGATGAGAAAGCCGATGCCCTTGTTAGACAGTTTGGTTTCGGCGAGCAGGGTGCCGATCAGCGCCACGCCGAAACCGAGCCGGGCGCCGTTGATGATCGGATGGCGCATCGCCGGCAGGTAAATCTTCATTACGGTTTGCCACGCCGTGGCACGGAAGCTCTGGCCGACCCGGATCAGGACTTTGTCGATCTGGCGCATGCCGGCGGCGACGCTGAGCGCGACGGGAAAAAAACAGGACAGAGTGCCAAGCGCGACCTTGGAGCCAGGTCCCACGCCGAACCACATAATCATGATGGGAAAGAAAATGATCTTCGGCGTCGGACCGAGATAATAGAGATAGGACTCGAATGCTTTCGACAGGAAGCGGTTCGCGCCGAGTATGATGCCGACCGCGACGCCCAACAACCCGCCGACCGCGAGCGCGACGCTAATCTCGCTGGCGGTAACGCCGAGATGGAAATAATAGTCGGGGAGCGACAACAGATGGATCAGCGCGCCGCCGATCGCGATGAGGGACGGCACGACGTCGCGATAGAGCCAGCCAGAGCGCGCCAGCACTTCCCAGATGACCAGCGCGGCAAGGATGAGCGCGAGCCGCAGCAACGTGACCGGGCTCAGCGGGAAGGCCGGTGCGCGGGTGCTCAATCGGCCGGTCTCAGCCATCGTTCGACCTTTTCGAGCGCGATGAAGAACACGATGCTCACGAGGATGACGAAGCAAATCGCGGCGTAAGTGCCAGGGAGGTCATAGCGTTCGGCGAGATCGTTAATGAGCTGGCCGAGACCGCCGTAATTGATCAGGAATTCGACGCCGACGACGTTGATGAGCGCGAAGATTAGCCCGAGCCGGACGCCGACAAAGATAGTCGGCAACGCCGCGGGAAACAGGATTTTCCAGAATTGCTGGGCCGGCGTGAGATTGAGGCTCTTGCCGACGTTGATCAGGACACGGCGCGTATTGGTCAATCCTTCGATCGTCTTGAGGATCACGGGGGGCAATGCCGCGATAAAACCGATCATGATGATGGTCCAGGCATTACGGCCGAAGATCACCATGAAGAGTGGGTACATCAACACGATCGGCGCCGATGCCATTGCCGCGACC
>JAFAQJ010000058.1 GCA_019246455.1 Pseudolabrys sp. | reverse complement strand
TGCGAGCGATGGGGATCAAGACCGTCATGGTCACGGGCGACAACCCCCTGACCGCCGGAGCGATCGCCGAGGAGGCGGGGGTCGACGACTTCCTCGCCGAGGCGACGCCCGAGCAGAAGCTCGAGCTCATCCGCCGCGAGCAGGAGGGCGGGCGGCTGGTCGCGATGACGGGCGACGGGACCAACGACGCGCCGGCGCTGGCGCAGGCCGACGTCGGCGTCGCGATGCAGAGCGGCACCCAGGCCGCGCGCGAAGCCGGCAATATGGTCGATCTCGATTCCGATCCGACCAAGCTCATCGAGGTTGTCGAGATTGGCAAGCAATTGCTGATGACGCGCGGCGCGCTGACCACATTCTCGATCGCCAACGACGTCGCCAAATACTTCGCGATCATCCCCGCGATGTTCGTCGCCTTCTACCCCCAGCTCCAGGTGCTCAACATCATGAAGCTGTCGACGCCGCAGAGTGCGATTCTGTCGGCGATCATCTTCAATGCGCTCATTATCATCGCGCTCATTCCGCTGGCGCTGAAGGGCGTGAAGTATCGCCCGATCGGCGCAGCTGCGCTGTTGCGCCGTAACCTGCTGATTTACGGCCTCGGCGGCATCATTCTGCCGTTCATCGGCATCAAGGCCATCGATCTCGCCGTCACCGCGCTGCATCTCGCCTGAAGGAGACTGCTCATGCTCAAAGAAATTCGCCCCGCGCTCGTCTTCATCATCGGCCTGACGCTCATCACCGGGTTGCTTTATCCGCTGGCAATGACCGGTCTCGCCGGCGTACTGTTTCCTTATCAGGCCCAAGGCAGCCTGATCGAACAGGACGGCAAGGTGGTGGGCTCGGCGCTGATCGGTCAGGTGTTCGCCGACGACAAGTATTTCCACGGCCGGCCATCGGCGACCAATACGCCCGACCCGAAAGACGCCACCAAGACCGTCGACGCGCCTTACAACGCAGCCAATTCCGGCGGTTCGAATCTTGGCCCGACCAGCAAGGCGCTGGCCGACCGCATCAAGAGCGATGTCGACACTCTCAAGAAGGAAAATCCGTCGGCGGCGGTGCCGGTCGATCTCGTGACGACATCGGGCAGCGGGCTTGATCCGGACATCTCGCCAGAGGCGGCGTTCTTTCAGGTGCCGCGTGTCGCCAAGGCCCGCAGTCTGCCGGAAGATCGCGTCCGTGGCCTCGTCAATAGCCAGATCCAGGGCCGCACCTTGGGGCTGCTAGGCGAACCTCGGGTTAACGTGCTACGGCTCAATCTCGCACTCGACGCGGTGAAGTCGTAAACTCGGCTCCGAAGGAGCCGCATGGCCACTGCCGACCAGGCTCAGCGAGCCTCGCCCGACGCATTGCTGGCCCTCGCCAAGAAAGAAGGGCGAGGGCATCTCAAGATATTTCTCGGCGCCGCGCCGGGCGTCGGCAAGACCTACGCGATGCTCACTTCCGCCCGCGCCGAGAAAGCAGGCGGCCGCGATATCGTCGCGGGGCTGATCGAGACGCATGGTCGGCGCGAAACCGAAGCGCTGATCGAGGGTTTCGAAGTCCTGCCGCGCAAGCCGATCGTCTACCGTAACCAGGTGATGCGCGAGTTTGATCTCGATGCGGCGCTGGCGCGGCACCCCAGTCTTCTCCTGGTCGATGAATACGCGCACACCAACGTGCCAGGCAGTCGGCATCCGAAACGTTGGCAAGACGTCGACGAGCTGCTCGCCGCCGGCATGGACGTCTGGACCACGCTCAATATCCAGCATCTCGAGAGCCTCAACGATGTCGTACAGAAGATCAGTAAAGTGCGGGTGCGCGAGACCGTGCCGGACACCGTGTTCGACAAGGCCGATGAGGTCATTCTGGTCGACTTTCCGCCGGATGAATTGCTCAAGCGCCTCGCCGAAGGAAAAGTCTATGTCCAGGACACGGCGGCGCGCGCCGTCGAGAACTTCTTCAAGCCGCAGAATCTCACCGCGCTACGCGAACTGGCGCTGCGCCGCGCCGCCGAGCGCGTCGATGCCGCGCTGGTCGAGCGCATGCAGGCGCAGGCGATCGAAGGCCCCTGGGCGGCCGGCGAGCGCATTCTCGCCTGCATCGGTCCCGACCCGATCTCGCCGACCGTCGTGCGTGCCGCCAAGCGCCTTGCCGATTTGATGGACGCACCATGGATGGCCGTCACCGTGGAGCGCCCCGGCACCAACCTCGATCTGGCCGGCCGCCGGCGGCTCGATGAGGCGATGAAACTCGCGCAAAGCCTCGGCGCGGAATCGCAAACCTTGACCGCCTCCGACCTGCCCGCCGAGCTATTGCGGTTCGCCAAATTCGAGAACGTCACCCAGATCGTGGTCGGCCGCTCGCGCGGCGGCTTCGTCAACGAATTGTTGCGCCGATCGCTGCCGCACGAACTCGTGCGCCGCACGCAGGACATCGCCATCCATCTTGTAACGAGCGAGAGCGAGCAAGACGGTGCAGTCAGGCGATGGCGACCGCGCTTCAATTTTGATCTGACACCGGCGCCATTTGCTTACGCGACCATCGCCGTGGCGGTGGCGCTCGGGATCGGCGAAATGCTCACGCTGCTCACACCGATTCCGAATCTTTCGATGGTATTTCTCCTGGCGGTACTGGTAACCGCGATCAACTTCGGCATGTGGCCGGCGATTTACGCTTCGGTGCTGTCGTTTCTTACTTACAATTTTTTCTTCATACCGCCGATCTACACCTTCACGATCGCCGAGCCGTACGAATTGCTGGCACTGATCATCTTTTTGGTCGTGGCGGTGATGAGCTCGGCGCTGGCCGGACGCGTCCGTCAGCAGGCGCAAATTTCAGCAAATCGCATGCGAGCGATGCGCCGCCTTTATGAATTCACGCGGCGACTTTCGGGACTCGCGAGCATCGATGCGGTGGCGGAAGGCTCCGCGAGTGAAATTCATGCGAGCCTGTCGCGCTCCGTCGTCGTGCTGATGGGCAAAGGCGACGATCTGGCTATGACGGCATCATGGCCGCCGGAAGACGCGCTCGACGCGGCGGCCATGACCGCCGCGCGCTGGGCCTACAGTCATAACGAGCC
>JAFAQJ010000066.1 GCA_019246455.1 Pseudolabrys sp. | reverse complement strand
ATCGAGCGCCTCGCCTTGGGCATCGATCGCGGCCTCGCGCGTCGGGCCGTGCGTGACGAGCTTGGCGATCATCGGGTCGTACCAGATCGAGATCTCGCCGCCCTCATAGACGCCGGTGTCGTTGCGCACCGTAATGCCGTTGCGCTGGCTTTCCGCCGGCGGCTGGTAAGTAGTGAGCCGCCCGGTCGAGGGCAGGAAATTGCGCGTCGGATCCTCCGCGTAGACACGGCTCTCGACCGCCCATCCGGTGAGCTTCACATCAGACTGTTTCAGCCGCAGCGGCTCACCGGCAGCGACGCGGATCATCTGCTCGACCAGGTCGATGCCGGTGACGAGCTCGGTCACCGGATGCTCGACCTGCAGCCGCGTGTTCATCTCGAGGAAGTAGAAGCTCTTGTCCTGTCCGGCGACGAACTCGACCGTCCCGGCCGAGTCGTAGCCAACCGCCTTGGCGAGCGACACCGCCTGCTCGCCCATCTTCTTGCGGGTCATTTCATCCAGCAGCGGCGACGGCGCCTCCTCGATCACTTTCTGATTGCGGCGCTGGATCGAACATTCGCGCTCCCCGAGATAAATGACGTTGCCGTGCTTGTCGCCGAGGACCTGGATTTCGATGTGGCGCGGATCGACGATGAACTTCTCGATGAAGACACGGTCGTCGCCGAACGATGATTTCGCTTCGGATTTGGCACGGGTGAACCCCTCGGCGACCTCGGATTTGCTGAAGGCGATGCGCATGCCTTTGCCGCCGCCGCCCGCCGAGGCTTTGATCATCACCGGGTAGCCGATCTCGTCGGCGATCTTCACCGCCTCCTTCTCGTCGGCGATGACGCCGAGATGGCCGGGCACGGTCGAGACCTTGGCGGCGGCGGCCGCCTTCTTGGATTCGATCTTGTCGCCCATCGCCGCAATCGCCTTTGGATTGGGGCCAATGAAGGCGATGCCGGCGGCGGCGAGGGCTTTGGGGAAAGCCTCGCGCTCGGACAGGAAGCCGTACCCCGGATGGACCGCTTCCGCGCTGGTCTCCTTGCAGGCCGCAACGATTTTATCAATGACGAGGTAGCTTTCCGCCGCCGGTGGCGGGCCGATATGGACCGCGGTGTCGGCCATCGCGACATGGAGCGCGTCGCGGTCCGCGTCCGAATAGACCGCGACCGTGGCAATGCCCATTCGGCGCGCGGTCTTGATGATGCGGCAGGCAATCTCGCCGCGGTTGGCAATCAGAATACGCTTGAACATGCGGGGTTTTACTCGTCGCCCTCCTCACGCGGGGCCGGCAACCCCTCTACACAGAGAGTGTTACAATACTGTCTTGCAGGGCCGGTATCCACCAGACAAATCAACCGAAAAGAGGTACCGCCATGACCCTCAAGCACACGTGGTGCTTTGCCCTGCCGCTGATTGCCTGCGGACTTGTTGGCCCGGCCTATGCTCAGCAACAACCCAATCTGGTGTTCTTTATCGCCGACGGATTGCGGTCGCTCTCGGTCAACGCACAAAACGCACCGGCGATGGCAGCACTGCGTGACGAGGGCGTCAACTTCGCCAACCCGCATTCGATGTTTCCGACATTCACGATGGCGAACGCCTCGGCCTTCTCGACCGGTCATATGCTCGGCGACACCGGCGTGTTCTCGAACACGATCTACACCGCCTACAATGTTTCGGCCTCCGGCGGCAGCGTGACTCCCTTCATTGAACAGGACGCCATCCTAGGCGACATCGATGCGCATTTCGGCGGCAGCTTCATAGCCGAAGAGACCATTCTGTCGATGGCGCGCCGCAAGCGTTATTCGACCGCCGCAATCGGTAAGGTCGGCCCGACCTTGATGTTCGATCATACCGAGCGTACCGGCGAGCAGACCATCATCATCGACGACGCGACTGGTGGCGATCATGCGATCCCGCTGTCGCAGGAGATGAAAGATAGGCTGACGGCGGCAGGCCTCGCCCTCAAGACAACGCCGCGTGGCGACAATGGCAAGGCCGGTGACGACAAGACGCCGGGCACGGCGATCGCCAATGTTGCGCAGCAGAAATATTTCGCGGATGTCACGACCAAAGTCGTTTTGCCGATGTTTAAGGCCCGCAACAAGCCCTTCGTGCTGGTGGTGTGGTCGCGCGATCCCGACGGCACGCAGCACAATCACGGCGACGGCCACCTCCAGCTCGAGCCCGGCATCAACGGCCCGACCTCGCTCGCCTCGATCAAGAACGCCGATGATAACCTCAAGCAAATTCGCGACGCCCTCAACGAACTCGGGCTCGCCCAAAGTACCAACGTGCTCGTGGCCGCCGACCACGGTTTCTCGACGATTTCGAAGCAGAGTGAAACCAGCCTGGCGGCCAAGGGCACCTATGCCAAAGTCCCGGCCGGCCATTTGCCGATGGGCTTCGTTGCTGTCGATCTCGCCAAGGCGCTGGGATTGCCATTGTTCGACCCGGACAAGCGCGACGAGAACAAAAAGAATGTCCGCGTCGAGGACAATAACTACCCCTCGCGCGCCAACGGACTGATCGGCAACGATCCCGAAAAACCGGATGCCGTGGTCGCCACCAACGGTGGCTCGGACCTCATCTATCTGCCGAACAACGATAAGGAGTTGGCCAAGCGCATTGTCGAGGCGCTGCTCACGCAGGACTATGTCAGCGGGCTGTTCGTGCATGACGACCTCGGCGATTTTCCCGGCACGCTCCCGCTCTCGGCGATCAATCTCAAAGGCTCGGCACGAACGCCCCATCCCGCGATCGTCGTCAACTTGCGCTCGTTTTCGACCGGCTGCGCCGAACCGGTGATGTGCAGCGTGACGGTCGCCGATACGGTGCTGCAACAGGGCCAAGGCATGCACGGCTCATTCAGCCGCGCCGACACTATGAATTTCATGGCGGCCGCGGGCCCGAGCTTCAAGAAGGGCTTTGTCGATGACGCGCCAGTAAACAACGCCGATCTCGGCAAGACCGCCGCCCAGATCATGGGGCTGAGCGCGCCATTCCAGGGCGCATTGATCGGCCGCGTTATCGGCGAGGCCATGCCCGGCGGCCAAATTCCGATCGTCGAGAACTTCTCGCTGCAATCGGCCGCCGCGGCGAATGGACTGAAAACAGTGCTGTTCGGCCAGAAGGTCGGCGCCTTGACGTATCTCGATGCCGCCGGGTTCCCCGGCCGCACCGTGGGTTTGCAGGAACACAAGAAAGCGGCAGCCGCTAGGTACAGACAATAGTTTTCTCTTAGGCGCGCGTCCGGGAGCATGCGGCTTGCGGACGCACGCGGATTTTGGAAGCTTTGTCGCCTTATCGGCCCTGAGGAAGCGGCCTATATTGCCGGTCGACAAGCATTTCGACGCTATTTGTGCGTTACTCGAGGAGAATTGTCATGGCACTCGCGATCGGTGATACCGCCCCGGATTTCGAAGCGGACACCACGGAAGGCAAAATCAAGTTCCACGACTGGATCGGCGACAAATGGGCCGTCCTGTTCTCGCATCCCAAAGACTTCACGCCGGTATGCACGACCGAGCTCGGCTATATGGCACGCATCAAACCGGAATTCGACAAGCGCGGCGTCAAGATCATCGGCATCTCGGCCGATCCAATCGACCGCCACGCCAAATGGGCCGAGGACATTAAGGAAACCCAGGGCTTTGCGCCGAACTATCCGATGATCGGCGATCCCGATCTCAAGGTCGCGAAGCTCTACGGCATGCTGCCGGCTTCGGCCTCCGGCGACCCTTCGAAGCGCACCGCCGCCGACAACCAGACGGTGCGTAATGTCTTCATCATCGGGCCGGACAAGAAGATCAAACTGATCCTCGTTTATCCGATGACGGTCGGGCGTAATTTCGACGAAGTGATCCGCGTTATCGACTCGCTGCAGCTCAATGCTAAGCACAAGGTCGCGACGCCCGCGCAGTGGAAGCAGGGCGACGACGTCATCATAGCTGGCTCCGTGACCGACGACGACGCCAAGAAACTGTGGCCGGCCGGCTGGAAATCGCCGAAACCCTACATCCGTATCGTGCCGCAGCCGCACTGACACCCAGACTTGAGGCAACGCAATCAGGGCGCGGGCAACCGCGCCCTTTTTTGTTTGCACGTCAGTACGGCTTCGCGAATTCGTACTTGCCGAGATCTGGAAAGCTACGCTTGGCCGTCAGTTCGACCACCTGCTGCCATCGCCCCGCGTCGGCGCCCTCGCCGTCCTTGGGATCGTCGAGGCGCTGGGCGCGGATCATCAGGATCGTGTCGCCCTTGAGCCACACCACGCCGCCCTGACCGCCAAGCAACCCGCCGTGGAAACGCTTGTCCTGCTCGATGCGCGTATTCTCGTATCCCGTGAGCCAGCCGTCTGCCGAGAGCATTTCACGCAAAACTACATTCTCTCCTTCCAGCTCGCTGCGCGATAGCGGCGTCTGCGATGTGCCGACCGCGACGCGGGTAATGCGGTCGCCGCTCGCTGCGATGTCGTAAGCGCGGGCCCGCGGGAACGTCAGCTTGGTATCTGGAACCGTGAAATCGAACACCCGGCCTCGGGCGGCCAATCCGGCCATCTTCAATGTCGAACGCCGTTGGACATCGGCGACGGCCATGCCGGGCACCGCAACCAGCGTGCCTTCGGACGGGATTTCGACCGCACGCTTTTTCACCGGGGCGCTGCTAAACATTCCATTCATCACAGCGGCAGGAATGGCGATCACGAGACCCAACGTGATCAGGCCCCAGAGGGTAAAGACGATGAGCCGCTCGCGCGCGATGGCGGCGCGGACCACCGTCACGTCCGCATTGCCGATCACCACCTGTCCGGCCAGCACGAATTTCACCATCAACGGAATGGCCGAATAGCCGAAGCCCAGAAACAGCGCGAAGAACAGGTATTTGGCAGCAGCCTGGATGACAGCGCCATCTTTCAAGATGCCGGCATCGTGCAGGACATTGCCGACAATCGCGAAAACGATGATAGCGCCGAACAGAGACGCGGTGATGATCGCGTGGGCGCGCAGGCTCAACATGGCCCTATTGTGCGCAGAGCGCATTCGACATGCTAGGAAGATGCCGCCGAATTTCGTTCCGGAGCCTCCCCGCATGACCTATGTCAGCAATCCCAATGAGCAACCCGCCTTTGCTACCTTTCTCGGCATCAAACTAGTGCATGTCTCGCCCGAGAAAGTGATTTCCGAACTGGTGGTGCGGGAAGACCTCAACAACCGCTACGGCATCATGCACGGTGGCGCAGTGATGGCGCTGGCCGACAATTGCGGCGGCACCGCCACGACAGCCAACCTCAAGGAGGGTCAGTCGACCACCACGATCGAGAGCAAGACCAATTTTTTCGCCGCAATTCCGATCGGCGACGTGGCGCGCGCCGAATGCACCCCGCTGCATCGCGGGCGGACCACAATGGTATGGCAAACTAAGATCACGCGTGGCGACGGCAAATTATGCGCGATCGTGACACAGACGCAGATGGTGCTGGAACGCAAGAAGTAGTCAGCGCGGCGCCGCCCGGTTGACCAGGAGTACACCGACCGCGACGACAACCATGCCGACAATCGAAAGCGCATCGAGCCGTTCGCCGAATAGAATGTAAGCAAGCAAAGCTGTCACCACGGGGACCAGATAGAACAGGCTGGCGAAGCTTGTGGCGGCCGAATGGCGGATCAGCCAGTACATCAGCCCAATAGCACCGGTGGACAACACCAGCACTAGCCAAGCGAACGCGAAGACAAGTTGCGCATTCCAGTGGATGATCCGCGTCTCGAACGCCAGCGCGCCGAGCCCGAAGAACGCGCAGGCCGCGGCGTATTGCACCATGTTGCCGCTGCGCCAATCGACCCGGCCGGCGTAACGCTTCTGGTAGAGCGTTCCGATGGTAATGCCTAACAATGCCACGACATTGGCGGCCCAGCCGAGCGGGGAGCCGGCGAGCAGAATGCTGCGGTTGTGCAATACCAAAGCCGTTCCGGCGAGGCCGAGCACCAGTCCGAGCCACTGCACGCGCCCAACTTTTTCGCCGAGCCAGCGATTGGCGACGGTCGACGTCAGGATCGGTTGTAGCCCGGTAATCAGTGCGGAAACGCCAGCCGGCACGCCTTCATTGATTGCGGTAAACACGCCGCCGAGATAGAGGCCGTGCACCATGAGCCCGGCGACCACATTGTGACCGGCCTCGCGTGCATCTGGCAACCGCAAGCCACCAAGCCACACCAGCGCGAGGTGCAGCAGCACGACGAAGAACATCCGCACCGCGAGAAAAGTGAAAGGCTCGATGTAAGGCAGACCGTATTTCGCCCCAATGAAGCCGGTGCTCCAGAGGAAGACAAACAATAACGGCGCGGCGTGCACCGCGATCTGGCTCAAGGGCATGGGGAATTCCCGGCACGACGAAAGGAGCGCGGCGTCTTAGCACTGCGCGGCGAGGATGCATAACGGCGGAACCTTTGTCCCGCAGCAAGGGTTTTGCTCTCAACAGGGAGGTCCGCTATGAGCTTTCAGAACAACGAACAACAGCGCCTGCCGCTTGGTGATCTGGAGAGGATCGACGGCCATGTCGGCTCAGCGCAGACCGGCGTTTTCTTCGCGGTCGCGGCCTTTGTCGTCGTTTTCGTGCTCTATGGCCTCAATGCGCAGAGACCCGAGGCGGAACACAACACGACGGAGGCCTCGAATGCCCAAAGCGCGCAAGCGCCAACCGGACAACCCAACGCCGCTCAGGATTCTTCAACTCAGAGCGGCACGCCGAACAGCGCTGCGCAAAACAACAACGGCTCGCCGCAAAACCCGCCGCAGGGCCAGCAGGCACAGCAGCAACGGCCGCAAAGCCAACAGCGACAACAAAACCAACAGGCGCAGCAGCCACCTCAGGGACAACAGCCGCAACAAAACCAGCAGGCTCAGCAGTCAGCGCGGAGCGGCAACGCCGCCACTACCGGCCAAGGCGGCGAGCAAGGCGGCAGCAATGCCGGCAATACCCCGCAGCCCAACGCGCAGTCCAATCCGACGTCGCGGCCCGCGGGGCCGGCCGGCGGACAAACGCCTTCGAAATAACGCCGCCTATTCGACTGTGACGGTGATGGTTTGCGACATCACCGGCGGCGTATGCGGCATATGATTTTGGTCGCCGAGCACGAGCTGCAACGTGTGCCTGCCCGGCGGCAACGTCACGGTGGTTTCGGTCTGGCCGCCGCCGAAATGAACGTGCTGAGGATCGGCCACGAGCGGCGCCTTGATCTCGTCGGCCGACAACGCCGCGTCGACGATCAAATGATGATGCCCGGTCTTTTCCTTCTCGATGCCGGCCGGCGCCACGCCCATGCCACTCAACCCGAACTGGACCTTGAACGGGCTTTTGACCGTGTCGCCATCCTTCAGGTTGATGAAATACACGGCCGAACCCGGCGGCGACGGCGTCTGTGAGAATGCGGACGTTACGCCGACCACGGTCAGCCCAAGCAACGCTGCATTCCACGTCTTTGCTTTTTTCATGCGATGTCTCCCCCGGCGCGGATTCGGAGCCAAAACGCTGCCCTTCGCGCCCGCCCAATCAGATTCCTGATGTTCCATCAGCGCAAGCGGCGAATTTTTGCCGGAACCGCACTCGGTAATGCGGACTTTATTGCGTGAAGAAACGGCAAAGGAGAAACGCATGACCTATGACCCGAATTTTCCGCAGCGCGACCGCGATCCGGATGTTCCGACACCGGCGCGCGGCTGGACGCTCGGCATCGGCGTGTTGGTAGTGCTCGCGATCATCGCGTTCCTGGCCGCCGGCCGACAGCACAACCCGAACGAGGCCAGCGGCCCTTCGGCCAACACCACGGCCACCAATACGCCGGGCGCATCGCCACTCACACCGGGCCCGCGCACACCGGCTGAAACCACCGGCAGCAACGCCGGCGGCAATCCGCAGACCGGCCGGTAACTGACTACTGATCGAAGGCGGGATCGACTGGCACGCGATAGCCATTCGCGAGCCAGTTGGTTTCGTTCGCCATGCCGACGACGGCCATCAGTTCCCCAAACATCGCCTCGCTCATGCCGGCCTTGCGCGCCGCCGCGCTGTGGCTGGCGATGCAGTAGCCGCAGCCGTTCGAGACGCTGACCGCGAGGTACACCATCTCCTTCGTCAACGGGTCGAGTGCTCCGCCCGGAGCCATGACTTCCTTCAGGCTTACCCATGTGCGCTTCAGGCTGACGGGATCGTGCGCGAGGTATTTCCAGAAATTGTTCACGTCGGGCACGCCACGCGATTGCTTGATGTCGTCGTAAACCG
>JAFAQJ010000453.1 GCA_019246455.1 Pseudolabrys sp. | reverse complement strand
CGCGAAGCGCTGCATCGCTGCATCTTTGTCGGCGCCCTTCATCCGGCCATGAACTAGATCGACAGCATCGCCAAACCTTTTTTGTAACTCCTTGAAGCGTGCTTCGGCCGCGGCGAGGTCGACCTTCTCGGAATCATCCACCAGAGGGCAAACCCAATAAGCGCGCTGCCCTTCAGCAAGCGCGCGCCCAACCGCGTCCTCTATTTCCGCGAGCCGCGATAGGGGGACTGTGCGCGTATCGATAGGCTGGCGACCGGCTGGCTTTTCGCGCAGTTCGGAAAGGTCCATATCGCCAAAAAAAGACAGCACCAATGTTCGCGGAATGGGGGTGGCGGTGAGAACCAGGACATCGACGGCTTCTCCCTTTTGTGTCAGGGCCAGCCGTTGATGCACGCCAAAACGATGTTGCTCGTCGACAACAGCAAGCGCTAAATCTTTGAAAATGACTTCGTCCTGAAATAGCGCATGCGTGCCGACGAGCAGATCGACATCGCCGCTTGCAATCCTTGTAAGGATTTCATCGCGCTCCGCTCCGCGTTCGCGTCCGGTCAAGAGGGCAAACCGAATGCCTGCGGCCTTGGCGAGCGGTGCGATGGTGGCTCCATGCTGTCTTGCCAAGACTTCAGTTGGTGCCATGAGCGCGGCCTGCCTTCCGGCTTCAATCGCCATCGAGGCGGCAAGGAGTGCAACGACCGTTTTCCCCGATCCGACATCGCCCTGCAAAAGGCGCAGCATTCGCTTCGGCATCGCGAGATCGGTAGCAATTTCGTCAAGGGCGCGCTGTTGCGATGGAGTCAGGGAGTACGGCAACGCATTCAGGATTTGAGCGCGCAAGCGTCCTTCGGCGGCCGTGCCGCGGCCGCTTTGGCGTCGCATGTGGGCGCGCACCAATCGGAGCGCTAGCTGTCCCGCTAAGAGTTCATCATAGGCAAGGCGAGTCCATGCGGGTGAGTCTGGGGCCACATCAATAGGCTCCGACGGTCGGTGCAAATGTCGTAACGCCTCACCAAACGCCGGATAACGCTGACGCGATAGCCATGCTTCGTCTTGCCATTCAGGCAGCTCGGGCAGTTTCGCCAGCGCTTCATCTATGACACGGCGAATGTTGTTGAGTGTGAGGCCTTCGGTCAGTGAGTAAGTTGGCTCGACCAGGGGCAGGCTGGCAAAGCCGGTCTCGTCCACGACGCGATCGGGATGCACCATCTGCAGCATGCCATCGTAGAATTCGGCAGTACCGGAGACGTAGCGTAGGTGGCCGACAGGCAGCAGCTTCTCAAGATAATCCCGGCGGGCGTTGAAAAACGTCAGCGTGATATCGCCGGTATCGTCACTGGCCAACACTCGATAGGGTGCGCGCGAGCGATGCGAGGGTGCTGGACGGTGTTTCTCGATGGTGATGGCCAAGGTGACGACCTGACCAGCTTGCACGTCACGCAATTTTGGCCGCGCCCGCCGATCGATCGCACCCGAAGGCAAATGAAGCAGTAGATCGACAACGCGTGGCGGCTCGTGCCCCAGTAAATGCGAATACAGCGTTTCTAGTTTTGGGCCGATGCCGGAAAAGCTGGTTAGCGCGGCGAAGAGTGGATTGAGGAGAGCGGGGCGCATCTGCTGTATGCTGGCTCGCAGTCTTCGTGGGTGCAAATCCAGCCTGTGCAAAGCGGCTGACATTGCTGACTTCCCGCCCTATATAAACGGCGCCCGGCCTGTCCGGGCTATTGGCGTTTGGAGAGGCGCGTGACCACGAGATCAAGCGAAGGACTGGATGAGCGGCGCCGACGATTGCTGTTTCGCTCATGGCACACGGGCATACGCGAGGTCGATCTCATTATGGGGCCGTTCGCTGATGCATGCCTGGGCACGCTCAACGATCGAGATATCGCCGCCTATGAAAACCTGCTCTCGATGCCAAGCCCGATCTTGATGTCTTGGGTGATGGGCGAGACTGCGCCTGATCCCAAATACGACACCGCCTTACTGCAAAGCTTGCGCGATTTTCATCTCGCAAAGATTAAATCCGACAAAGCGTCCAAGACCCGACCATGAACGTAGAGCCCTTTTCTTCGCTGACGCAGCGGCTAAAGCCGAGACGGCCGCTCACTTTCTCGCGGGTAGCCGACGGCGCGGAGGGACTCGTGGTTGGGGACCTGGCGCGATCGCTCGCACTGCGGCCCAATGCGCCGCCCACGAGCCTGCTTGTCGTATGCCGCGACGGCCAGCGCATGCAAACGCTGTCTCGCGCGCTTGCTTTCTTCGCGCCGGATATCGACGTCCTTGAATTCCCAGCATGGGATTGCCTGCCTTATGACCGTGTGGCGCCGAATGCAGTGTTCGTCGCACAACGGATGACGACATTGTCGCGGCTGTCGCGCGTTAAAAGCCGCGAGCGCCCCGTTGTACTGCTCACGACCATAAACGCTATTCTGCAGCGCGTCGCGCCCCACGACTACTTGATGCGCAACGCACTGTCCGTTGCACCGGGCAACGTGCTCGGCATGGCCGGTGTGATCGATTGGCTCGAACTTAACGGATTCAGCCGCGCTTCAAATGTACGCGAAGCTGGCGATTACGCCGTTCGAGGTGGCATCCTAGATTTATTTCCACCTGGGATGGATTGCCCGGTACGGCTCGACTTTTTCGGCGACGCAATCGAAACAATTCGTAGTTTCGACCCCCAGACTCAAATCAGTGAAAGTCGGCTGAGCGGCCTCGATTTGGTCCCAGCCGCGGAATTCCAGTTGGTTACCGACACGATCAGAAAATTTCGGACCAGCTACGTCGCACAGTTCGGCGCCAGCACACCTGACGACCTCCTGTATGCCGCTGTGACGGAAGGCCGTCGTTATCCGGGCATGGAGCACTGGTTGCCGCTGTTTCATGATCGGCTGGAAACCTTGTTTGATTTCGTCGCCGACACACCAATTGTACTGGAACCGCAAGCGCTCGACGCTGCGCGCGAACGCTTTGCTCAGATCTCGGACTACTACGATGCCCGCATCCAAGCCTTGAGGGACGGCATCAGTCCACCATATCGGCCGCTCTCGCCCGATCGTCTTTATTTGACGGAACGAGAGTGGGATGAGCGATTGGCGTCGGTCGCGCGCGTCGATCTCTCGCCCTTCGCTGCACCTGAGAGCGCCGATGCGATCGATATGGGTGTTCGCGTTGGGTATAATTTCGCAGCCGATCGCGCCGCGCCAAACAGTAATGTATTCGCGGCGCTGGCCAAGCATGTGGCCTCGCTACAGCGTGACCAGAAACGAGTCGTTATTGCTCTGTGGAGTGAAGGTGCGCGCGAACGTATCCGACATGTTCTAATTGAACATGAGATGCGAAATCTAGCGAATGTGGAGAGCTGGCAGGACGCCATAGGGCTGCCCCGTCCTGACGTTGCGCTGGCGGTATTGGGTGTCGAGCAAGGTTTTGAAACGGATGATGTCGCTGTCCTTAGCGAGCAGGATATTCTTGGTGATCGACTGGTACGCCCACGCCGCGCAGCCAAGCGCGCCGAAAATTTCATCGCCGAAGCGACTAGCCTCGCGCCGGGAGATATCGTTGTTCACGTTGACCATGGAATCGGTCGCTTCGTAGGCCTGCAAGCGATCGAGGCAATGGGTTCGCCTCATGACTGTCTAGAAATCCACTATGCCGAGGAGACGAAACTCTATTTGCCGGTCGAGAACATCGATCTGCTGTCGCGCTATGGCACGGAACCGGCGAATGTCGAACTTGACCGTTTAGGCGGCGGCAATTGGCAGGCGCGCAAAGCGCGAATGAAAAGCCGGATACGCGAGATCGCCGGCGAGTTGATCAAAGTCGCCGCGGAGCGCCAACTGCGTGAGGCTCCCAGGCTCACTGTCCCCGCCGGCGCGTACGACGAGTTTTGCGCCGGATTTCCGTACGAAGAAACCGAAGATCAGCGCGCGGCGATCGATGCGACCCTGCATGATCTAACCGCTGGGCGTCCGATGGATCGTTTGGTGTGCGGCGACGTGGGTTTTGGGAAGACCGAGGTGGCATTACGCGCAGCGTTCGTAACGGCGCTCAGCGGCAAACAAGTCGCGGTGATTGTCCCGACGACGTTGCTATCGCGTCAGCATTTCAAGACATTCGCGGAGCGATTCCACGGCTTTCCGGTGAACGTCGCACAAGCGTCGCGGCTGGTTTCCGCGACCGAGTTAGCAAAGGTCAAGTCCGGACTTACCGATGGAAGCATCGACATTGTGATCGGTACCCATGCGCTATTGGGTAGGAATGTGCGTTTCAAGGACCTTGGACTGTTGATCGTCGACGAAGAGCAACATTTCGGCGTCTCGCATAAGGAAAAGCTCAAACAGCTCCGCTCGGAAGTGCACGTCCTTACACTCACGGCGACGCCGATTCCGCGAACCTTGCAGTTGGCGCTTACCGGTGTTCGCGAGCTGTCGATTATTGCTTCTCCGCCGGTCGACCGACTCGCCGTACGGACTTTCGTGTCACCCTTCGATCAGGTAGTGGTTCGCGAAGCGTTGTTGCGCGAGCGCTACCGCGGCGGCCAGTCTTTTTATGTCTGCCCGCGCATCGAAGATCTAGCCGGCGCGAGAGATTTTCTCGCCAAGAACGTGCCGGAAGTCAAAGTAGCCGTTGCCCACGGTCAGATGCCACCCGCCACGCTCGATGACGTCATGTCGGCCTTCTATGAAGGAAGGTATGATGTGCTGCTCTCTACAACGATCATCGAATCCGGCCTGGATATCCCGACCGCCAATACTTTGATTGTTCATCGGGCCGATCGTTTCGGTTTAGCGCAGCTTTATCAGTTACGCGGTCGAGTAGGGCGCTCGAAACTTCGTGCCTATGCGCTGTTGACGCTTCCGGTGCAAGGCAAGATCACGCTGCAGGCTGAGCGTCGGCTTGAAGTGCTCCAATCGCTCGACATGCTTGGCGCTGGCTTCCAGCTCGCTTCGCACGATCTCGATATCAGGGGCGCCGGCAATTTGCTTGGTGACGAGCAGTCCGGCCACATCAAGGAGATCGGTTTCGAGCTCTATCAGCAAATGCTGGAGGAGGCGGTGCTTAGCTTAAAGGCTGGCGTCACCGCTCCCGTAGCCGATCGTTGGTCACCGCAGATTACGATCGGGACACCGGTCCTGATCCCCGATGACTATGTGCCGGACCTGTCGGTCCGCTTGGCGCTTTATCGACGCCTGGCGGAGATCGAAGACGAGAGTGACATCGAGAGCTTCGCGGCGGAACTCGTGGATCGTTTCGGACCGTTACCGGCAGAAGTTGAACATCTGCTGCAAGTCGTTGCTATCAAATCGCTGTGCCGGCACGCCAACGTAGAGAAGATCGAGGCCGGTCCAAAGGGAATCGTCCTGGCATTCCGCGACAACATCTTTGCCAACCCAGACGGCTTGATCGCTTACATCCACGAGCGCGGCAGCGAAGCGCGGGTCCGTCCCGATCAGAAGCTTGTGTTCTTTGAGGATTGGGATGTGCCAGAGCGGCGCCTAAAAGGGACGCGAGTGATACTGCGACATCTGGTTGAGATCGCGGGGCGCGCCGAAGCTGCCTGAAGTCGGGTACCGCTTGCGTGCGGTCGAAAGATTGCGGGCGATTTGCTCGTCGCAGGCTAGTGCGGCATTCGCAATACGGGCTTGATGGTTTTCCCACTTGCGGAGTCGGCTGCCGCCACATTGATGTCTGCGAGGTCATAGTAGGTGATCAGCCGGTCGGCCGCGAAGCGCCCCGCGATCATGTGATCGACAAGCCGCGGGATAAAGTCTTGCGGAATGCTATCGCCTTGAATGACACCGCGCACGGTACGGCCATTCTGAAGAAACGGCATCTCAATACTGGTTTCACTCCCGCGTCGCGCGCTACCGAGCAAGATGCAAGTGCCGGCCGGCATCGTACAATCGATCGCCTCGCGCAAAACCGACGGCACGGCGCTCGTTTCTAACGAATAACGTACGCCAACGCTGGTGATCTTGCGGATTTCGGCAACGACATCATCCCGTCCGGCATGGTTGATCGTATGCGTCGCGCCAAGCTCACGCGCCAGCGCTAAGCGATGCTCGTGAATGTCGATTGCGATGATGGGATCACAACCCGCAATTTTTGCGGCCATCATACCGCAGAGTCCAACGGCACCGGCGCCAAAGACCGCAAAACCGTCTCCCGACTTCGGTTGCATGACGTTGAGGACTGCTCCGGCGCCAGTTTGGCCGCCACAGGCGAGCGCGCATACCACGTCGAGAGGTGCGTCATTGCGAAGTTTCACCGCAAAACGCTCATTGGCGATCGTATAGGTCCCGAACGACGACTGTTGGAAGAAAGCGCTGTAGACAGGTGAGCCACGCATTGAGTGCGTTGTCGAGCCGTCGACCCGCCTCCCGCCCATCTTCAGCTCCGCAACAGAGAGACAATAACTCTGACGTTGACTGCGGCAATTCGGGCATTCGCCGCACCACGGATAGCACATCAGCACGTGATCGCCGGTCTTGAAGCGCGTAACGGCCGAGCCGACGGCGCGGATAATGCCGGCACCCTCATGCCCGAACACCGCGGGGAACGGCATTGTCGGAAAATAGCCGTCGCGGCCATGCTGATCTGTTTGGCACATGCCGGTAGCAATGACCTCAACAAGCAACTCATCTTGTCGCGGATCCGATAGGTCCAGTGTTTCGATCGTAAATGGCGCGTAAGCTTGGTGTACGACCGCGGCCGTGATTTTCATTTTATTCGGCCGCGCTTTGAGTCCGATCAAGCTCATTCGCCGCGCGATCAATCGCATCCGCGAGATATTCCGGCTCCTGCGCACCCGATATTGCAAGCATGCCGCCAAGAATGAAACATGGCACGCCGTCGATTCCGGCGTCTTTGGCCGCCTGCGCTTCGCGCTCGACCTCGAGTATGTCTTTGTCGGTTCCGAGCGAAATGCGAACTTCGTCGGCGCCAAGTCCGATGTCAGCCGCGGCACGGACAAGGACATTCCGATCGGTCAAATCTGCTCCCTCGGTAAAATATAGGTCCATCAGCCGTTGCTTCATTTGTGGCGCCTTACCGATCTGATCGGCCCAGCGGATCAGCCGGTGCGCATCCGTCGTGTTCGGTTGACGGCTAATCTTGTCAATCGCGTAAGTCAGGCCTTCGGCCTTGGCCGCGGCGGCCACACGTTGGGCAATACCTCTATATCGCTCGGGCGATCCGAACTTCGTCGTCAGATATTGCTCGCGTGAAATTCCTTCGCGTGGAATCCAGTCATTAAGAAAATAAGGCCGGTAATGAATCTCGACGAGAATGTCGGGCCTCAAAGCGATCGCCTTTTCGAGACGGCGTTTACCGATGAAACACCACGGGCAAACAACGTCAGAAACGACATCGATACGGATCGGTTTGCGTAAAGGCATTTGACTGGCTCCAGACATCGCCAGCCTAGGCGTCCCGTTACTCTGCGGCAACCACTTCGCTGTCCATCACACGCCGCAACAGGCTGTCGACGTTGTCGTTTGCCTTAAGGGTCGCAAGCGTTACCTTGGCGTGGACTTGCCCTCTATCGGTGTCCAGCATTTTGCTGCGCAGAGTCGCAGCCATTCGACGCGCTACCACGTGAGCGCTGCGCAGATCGGTTTGATTGAAGACGACAAGCAATGAGCCGTCTTCATTCTGATAGGCGAAATCAACGTTTCGTGTCAGTCGCGTGATCAGCCGTGCATTATCACGGTGCGTGTGATGATCCGGCGCCCCAGTGAACGAAATTCGGGCAATCGATAAAGGGTGCCCACGGTTTTCGGCATCCGCAACGGATCTACCAAGATCATGAAAGAAATGGTCGCGGCTGTGCAGGCCCGTCTTGGGATCGAACATCCCTTCGGTTTCTAATGTTTTGAGGATGCGTTTGAGGCGACATTCGAAAGCGTGCTGACGCGCCATCGGAACGATGCGAGTGACGGCCCGGGCTGGATCATGCTCGACCTGTTCGATATTGGTCAGCCGTTCTGCGAGGTCTTGTGCAACATCGCCAATCGCGACGATCGGAATGTCGCGGTAGCGGTTGTCCTGCGTCACAACCATGAGAAATGCTTCGATCGTTCGTTCGTTGAAACCGTCACCGAGGACAATCCCGTCGATATCGCGTGAATTCAAATAGCGTGTGGCGGTTTCCACGCTCAATGCACCGACCACGCGGACGCGCTCGCCGATTGCCACGCTGAGTTTCGGATAGAGCGGACCTCGCCCGACGATCATAACCGTTGCATCTTCCAGCGCGTCGCCGACCGGAAGATCCGGGACCTTACCGACTTGCGTGGCGAAGGTTTCGATCCGTCGCAATACCGCTGCATGCAAGGTCTGGACACGCAGCGCGCTGCGCAGGCGAGTGACCAGGCCTTCGATTGGCAGTTCGAGATTAGCGGGCAGTGCAATTGGCAGTGCCACGTCCTCGTTCCTTCCCGTGCGGGCGATCACGGGAACGACCGGTCCTCTTGCTGTTGCGATTTGCAGGCACAACATGCGCGCGGCGGCTTCGCTCTTGGCCGGTCCGGCTTCTGCGATGACAATGGCGGCGGGTTTGACTGTGACGAAAGCGGTTGGTGCGTCGGCCCAAGTCGCTTCGATAACCGGAAAGGCGCCTGCGTCGCCGAGAGCCTCGACAAGTTCGCTCGCCGGCCGTTCGGCAATCACAAGCATCGGCCCTGGAATCGACATCGAACGCACGCAACGCAGGTTACAGACCGCTACACTTTAAGGATGGGCCGTTAACGTCTCGTCAATGACGATTGAATCAAACGGCCGCCCGGGTGCGTGGGCGGAAAGCGTCGGCAATCAGTGGATTGATGCTAGCTTCACTAAGGACCGCACGTGCCGCGGGATCCGTGGTTCTTCCGACGAGCCTGTAACCGAGAAGAGCGTCGGGTAGTGCAACCAGCGTGGCATCCTTGCCGAGCTTGACAGCAAATGTGTCGAGATCGGATCGCGAAAAAAAATAGCCTCCGACGCAGATCAGGCCAGGGCGAGGCCCTGTAACGACAAGGGTGTTCGTCTCAACGTCGAGACGGCAGGGATAGCCGGTATCAACAAACAAATCGGGGAGAGCGCTAGAGACCTCGTTTTCAGATTCGACCGGCACCATCGCACCCCGCAGACCAAGCGTGCCTTTAGCAGTGCGTGTTGCTTCCAAGACGGCGATCGCTGCGGGCGAATCGCGCGGCGCTCGAACAATGCCATTCGGCACAACTCGGCTTGCAGATTTTGACGCGATTAATCCTGCTTCGCGGAACGAGATTACGTGGAGCATCTGTGGCAATTCCGCTATGTCCGCCATTCGCTCGGGCTGACGCCAAAGCGCGATCACGGATGCTATGCCCGCGAAGCCGGCAAAACGATGCGCGCTTGGACCCGGCAACACAGCTGTGGCGTCGGTGAGCGCCGTACACTGCGAAACGAACGCCATGGGATCGAATGGGTACGCAAGCGCAAGTGAGCCGCCCGATAGCAACCACGGCAACAGAGTGCTCGCCAATCCGGCGAGCGATGAGATTGGAATCGCAGAAACCAGAGCTGCGCCGTCGGCGAGACCACTCTCGAGAAACACGGCAAGTCCGGCTGCCATCAATTGCTGATGATTTCGTATCGCCGGACGCGAACCGCCTGGCGCGGTATCGCAGGTCATAATAGCGGCATGAAGCGCTGGATTGCCGTCGCGCATCACCGGTGTCAACGTCGCATTGCTACTAAAGACATCATCGAGTGGAATAACGCCGTCGATCGTCGTAGGGCCGAATACACCAATGTGTCGTACTGAAAAGAGGTGCGCCGCCGCCTGCAGGGCTGTAGCGCTATAGTTTTCGCCGCCGATCCGATCGGCAGTGATCAGCATCCTCACGCCGGTCGCCTCAAGCGCTAGCCCGATATCCTGCGCGCGCCATAGCAACGGGAGCGGCATTGCGATCAATCCAGCACGCAAAACGCCAAGCGTTGCGACGATGCTTTCGACGACATTGGGGAGTTGAAGTGCCACGACACTATCGGTCGACAGTCCGAGATCACGCAGGCGTGCCGCGAATGCAGAAATTGCGCGATCGAGCTGCGCGTAAGTCAGCGTACGGGCAACACCGTGCATAAAAGCGGGTCGATTGGGAGGGTCGGCCAGCGCTACCGCATCGGGGCTTTTGCCGGCCGCACGGCGAAAAAGGTCGTCGAGCGTAATCCGGCTGTCGTTCGCGGGGTCGCTGTGGAGAATCATTGCGCTATTTTGCGTCCCACCAAGTTTCAGGCAAATAGCCAAACAAGGAGGTGTGGGCGGGGTGTTTGACGTGGTCCCACCGGGCAACCCACTGCTCCGGCAAATAATAAAGCGGGACAACGTAAAAACCCGAGAGCAATACGCGATCGAGCGCCCGCGAGGCCGAGACAAAATCATCACGTTCGCGCGCATTGAGAATCGCGGCGATCAAGGCATCGACCGCCGGTGATTTGACGCCCATGTAGTTACGGGTGCCATCCTGATCAGCGGCGGCGGCCCCCCAATAAAACGTTTGCTCATTGCCGGGCGAGAGCGATTGCTCCCATCGGTATTCCATCATGTCAAAATCGAAGGTGATACGGCGACGTTCGTATTGGGCGGCGTCGACAAGCCTTACGCGCGCGTCGATGCCTGCGCGCTTGAGATTGCGCTGAAAGGCCAGCATTAAGCGTTCTTGATCGCGTGTCGTTGCCAAAAGCTCGAATGAGAACACCTTACCGGTCCGACGCTCGACAAGATCGGTACCGACTAGGACGTATCCTGCCGCAGCAAACAAACTCAGAGCCTTGCGCAGAGTCGCGCGGTCGCGACCGGTACCATCACTGACGGGTGGCGACCATGTTCCATCGAGAATGTCGGGCCGCACAAGACCAGCAAATGCACGAAGTAGAGCGCGCTCCTTCTTGTCGGCAGCTTTCCCGAGCGCCGACAATTCTGAGTCCTCAAAGTAGCTTCCGACACGTTTGTATTGATCGAAGAAGAAATTGTGATTGAGCCATTCGAAATCGAACAGTTGGAGGATGGCTTCTCGAACGCGCGCATCGGCAAATAATGGCCGGCGAGTGTTGAACACCAGGCCATACATGCCTTTTGGCAGGCCATAGGCAAAGCCTTCCTTGATCACCCGTCTTTCGCGTACAGCTGGAAAATCGTAGCCGGTTTCCCAGCGGGTGGGACCGAGCTCGACCCGCACGTCGCACAAGCCCTTTTTGAAAGCCTCGAAGTGACCGTTGCTGTCACGATAGTAATCGAAGCGGATTTCGTCGAAATTCCATAGTCCGCGATTGATCGGGAGATTGCGGCCCCAATAGTTGGGGTCGCGCTTGAACGTCACGCTGTCGCCAGGCTTGACCTCACTCACGATATAAGGACCGCTCGCGATCGGAGGCGTAAAGCTTGTGTCCTCGAATACGTCGGCGTTGATCACGTGCTTAGGCAGGACGGGCATAAGACCGAGGATCAATGGCAATTCGCGATCGTCGAGGCCGGCAAGATCGAAGCGTACCCCGTGTGTGCCGATGCGTTCGGCTTTAGTGACCTTGGAATAGTAGGCGCGATAGTTCGGCCGACCTTTATCGCGCAGTAATTGCCACGAAAAAATCACGTCATCGGGCGTGACCGAGCTGCCGTCGGAAAACCTGGCTCGAGGATCAAGTTCAAATGTTACGTAGGTTCTTGCGTCGTCAGTTTCGACGGATCTCGCGAGTAGTCCGTAAAGGGTGAAGGGTTCGTCGTACCCACGAGCCAACAAACTCTCATAGATGTAGCCTCGCAAATTCTGCGCCGGCACACCGCGTACGATAAAGGGGTTGAGACTGTCGAACGTGCCGAGGACGCCTTGTACAAGGCGCCCTCCTTTTGGAGCGTTAGCATCGGCATAAGTCGGATGATCAAAGTCCCGGGGCCACGCCGGTTTGCCATGCATCGCGATAGCGTAGTCCGGCTCCGCATCCGCGTGGACTGATGTTAAAAGGAGCGACACCGCGCAACCAACACGGCAAAATGCACGGAGAGCGGCGTCACGGGTCGGCAAGGTTTTTGGTCGTCGATTCGGTTGATCGTTCGAAATTATTGCACGGCCGGGGTGACTTTTCGCCGGAAGTGTCGGCATTTACTGGAAAACCGGAGTCATTCTCGCCTTTATTGACGCGGCAATATCGGCTATCAGGCAGCCCGTAACGTCACGCTGCCGCCGCATTTCCCTCAGAGAGACCGGGGCAATGGGGCAGCCGCAGCGTGCGCCAACGCCTAAGGGGGCGAGGGCGGCAGCGGCGACATGAAGGATAACTCGGTATGAATCATCGGATTGTTTCGGCTCGGCCGCTTGGCTGCGCGCTGGCCGCCGGCATTGCAGCGGCAATGATCGTCGTTGCGCCGGCTGCGTTTGCGCAAGCGCCGGCGACGCCAGCTCAATCACCTGCGAAGCCGGCGGAAAAGAAACCGGCGGCTGCGCCCGCAGCAAAACCCGCAGCGCCGACAAAACCCGGCCAGGTGCAAACGCCTGCGGCGCCAGATCCGCAACAGCAAGCGCAACAGGAACAGCCTCAGCTGATCTACTCACCGTGGGTGAAGATCTGCAACAAAGGTGACGCCGCGCAGAACCAGAAACCGATCTGCGTCACGGCCAAGGATGGCCGTCTTGAGAACGGCATGCCGGTCGCGTCAATCGCGCTCATCGAACCGGAAGGCGATCCGCGCAAAATCATGCGCGTTACTGTTCCGCTCGGCATGCAGCTCCAGCACGGCACGCGCATGATCGTAGATGCCGACACGCCGCTGACCGCTCCATACTTCTTGTGTTTCCCGAATGGCTGCATGGCCGACTACGAAGCCGGTGCCGACATGGTCGGTAAGCTCAAGAAGGGCAAACAGATCACGATCCAAGCGATCAATATGAACGGTTCGCCGATCAGCCTGCCGCTGCCGCTTACTGATTTTGCCAAAGCGTACGACGGCCCGCCAACGGATCCCAAGGTGCTCGAGGAGCAACAGCGCAAGTTGCAGGAAGAATTGCAAAAGAAAGCCGAAGAGGCGCGCAAGAAGCTTGAGGGCCAGCAACCATCGGCTGCGGCGCCCGCTGCGCCCAAGCAATAACAGATGACGCAATACGGAAGGCGCGGCTGCAAGCCGCGCCTTTTTCTTTGAGGACGTCAGTTCATTGATGTATTGCGCGGACGGTAGGTTCCGCTGTCGTCGAGTTCGAAAACTTCCGCAACTTGTGGATGGCGGATAGGGGAGCCGGACGTATCCGGCAACAAATTCTGTTCGGAGACGTAGGCGATATATTCTGTCTCGGAGTTCTCCGCGAATAGGTGATAGAACGGCTGATCCTTACGGGGCCGGCGATCAGCAGGGATCGACAGCCACCACTCTTCAGTATTGTTGAATACCGGATCGATATCGAAAACGACGCCGCGAAAAGGAAACAAGCGGTGCTTGACCACTTGACCGATCTGGAATTTGGCCGTGCGCATGCGGTCACTTCTCATTCGGAAACCAGATAAAGCCGGATTGCGGCGAAAGCCGGAAGGTCTAGAGACCATAGCGCGCGCCCATTGCTGGGTCTTTGGCTGCCACGAGGTTGGCGAGATCGAGCAGCACTTTAGCTTGTTTCCAAGTCGCGCCGTCTTGCATCTTGCCGTCAATCATCACGGCGCCCGCGCCATCCGGCATCGCGGCCACGATCTTTTTTGCAAACTCGACTTCATGAGGGTCGGGCGAGAACACGATCTTGGCAATTTCAATTTGCGACGGGTGCAGCGACCAGGCACCGAGGCATCCCATAAGAAAAGCGTTACGAAATTGGGACTCGCAAGCAGCGGCGTCAGAAAAGTCGCCGAACGGGCCGTAGAATGGTTTAATGCCGGCTGCGACGCAGGCGTCGACCATCTTCGCAATCGTGTAGTGCCACAGATCCTGCTGTGCTGCGGTACGTGCGCTTTCACCCGGCGCGGGGTCTGCCAAAACTTTGTAGTCCGGGTGGCCTCCGCCGACGCGTGTCGTTTTCATCGCACGTGAGGCAGCAAGGTCGGCTGGCCCCAACGATATGCCGTGCATGCGCGGGGAAGCGAGTGCGATTGCCTCGACATTGTTGACGCCTTGAGCGGTTTCAAGGATGGCATGGATCAAGATCGGTTTATTGATCGAATAGCGGGCCTCGAGCTGCGCGAGCAATTGGTCAAGATAATGAATGTCCCAAGGTCCGTCGACCTTCGGTAGCATGATGACGTCGAGTTTGTGACCAACGGCGCCGACGATTTCAGTGATGTCATCAAGGACCCACGGCGAGTTAAGCGCATTGATACGGGTCCATAGGCCAGTCGAGCCAAAACCGGCGGCATTGGCCATTTCAATGAATCCCTTGCGCGCAGCTTCCTTCGCATCCACGGGGATAGCATCTTCGAGATTGCCGAGAACGACGTCGACCTGCTTCGCCAGCTCTGGGACTTTGCCGCGGAGCTTGTCTATATGAGGCGGCACGAAGTGGATCATGCGCTCAAGCCGCACCGGCAGTTCGCGCAAAGGCGCGGGCGCGCCGATTGCAAGCGGCTGAAAAAACGGGCGTGGCGGCTTCATCGATCGGTCCTTCACAATCTTCACTCTGGCGTTTAGAGCAATGCAAGGGCCGCGCCAAGTCGTGCCGAAATCATTTCAGAACGGCAGCGATGGCGCACAAGTCCGCGGCGGGGCGAGGCATGATCGACGTTGTCAATCTGGCGCTGCCATTTTTCGGGCTGATCTTCATAGGGTTTGCTGCCGGGCGGTTTAAGCAGATCCCGGATACGGCGCTGGCTTGGATGAATTTCTTCATCATCTACGTGGCGCTCCCGGCGCTGTTCTTTCGTATTCTTGCACGAACTCCGCTGGAGCAATTAGCGCAGGTTAATTTCATCCTCGCCACGACACTCGCGACATTCTGGGCATTTGCGTTTTCGTTTGCGATCGCGATGGCCGTGCGGCGCGGCAACGTCGAGGAATCGACGATCGCAGGGCTCGCGGGAAGTTATGGCAATATCGGGTACATGGGTCCGGGTCTTGCCCTGGCGACGCTGGGTCCGCAGGCGGCTGTGCCGGTTGCACTGATTTTTTGCTTCGACACTCTGCTGCTGTTTTCGCTCGTGCCGTTTCTGATGGCATTTGGCTCACGCCATCACATGAGCTTGACAGAAATCGCCGCGGCGGCTGGGCGTCGAATCTTGCTCAATCCGTTGGTGATCGCCACGGCACTCGGCGTGTTATCCGCTGCGATCCATTTCGAGCCGCCAATCGCCATCGCGCGATTGATGGATTTTCTACAGAACGCTGCGGCACCTTGCGCGTTGTTCACGCTCGGTGTCACGGTCGCGTTGAGGCCGCTAAAAAAGCTCCCGTGGGAGGTACCATTTCTAATCCCGGTGAAATTGGTTGTTCACCCTCTCATCCTGTTTTTATTGCTGTCGGCGCTCGGCAATTTTGATCACACGTGGATTTATGCCGCTATTCTGATGGCGGCATTGCCGCCGGCACTCAACGTCTACGTGTTTGCTCGTCAATATGACGCATGGGTGGAGCAGGCCTCAAGTTCAGTGCTATTCGGTACGCTGGCGTCGGTAGCAACGCTGACGACCGTTATGTGGGTCGTTAAAACCCACAATCTCCCGGAATTGCTGTTCCGATGACCCAGCCACTCGCCGGACTTTTGGTTCTGGATTTCTCGACGCTCTTACCGGGGCCGCTGGCGACCCTGATGCTCGCTGAAGCGGGCGCTGAGGTGATCAAGATCGAGCGACCGGGTGGGGAAGAGCTGCGACAGTTCCCGCCCAGGTGGGACGGAGAAAGCGCAACATTTGCGATGCTCAACCGCGGAAAAGCCGGTCTGACAGTCGACCTGAAGGATGCCAATGCTCATGAAATACTTAAACCATTACTTCAGCGCGCTGACATTTTAGTCGAGCAATTTCGGCCAAATGTGATGGATCGTCTCGGCTTCGGCTACGCTGCGGTGTGCGCACTCAACCCACGCTTGATCTATTGCTCGATCAGTGGGTACGGCCAAAGCGGGCCGCGCGCGCAGGAGGCCGGCCACGACATCAATTACATCGGCAATACCGGCCTGCTCGATCTTCAGCCGGGACCCATTCAAACGCCGGTCATTCCGCCATTTTTGGCCGCCGACATCGCCGGCGGCACGTTCCCGGCTGTCATCAATATCCTGCTGGCGCTGCGCAGCCGCGATCAAACCGGTCACGGCTGCCATCTCGATATTGCGATGACAGATGCCATGTTCACGTTCGCTTGGTATGCGCTGGCTTTAGGGCAGGCTACTGGCCGATTTCCGGCACCGGGCGAACTGGCATTGGTCAGCGGCTCACCGCGCTATCAGCTCTATCCCACAAAGGATGGCAAAATCGTCGCTTGTGGCGCACTTGAGCAAAAGTTCTGGCTATCTTTTGCACGCGCTATATCGCTTCCCGACGCCTTCATTGACGATCGTCGCGATCCACGCGCCACGCGTGATGCCGTGGCGAAAATCATCGCAAGTAAGGAGGCGGCCGAATGGCGGCCGGTGTTCGGCGCTGCCGATTGCTGTGTCACCATCGTCGAACGGTTGGAGAATGCCATTCGCGATCCACATTTTGTTGAGCGCGGACTTTTCGCCCATCTCGTCGAGAGCGTCGCGGGCAGGACGCTGCCCGCGCTGCCACTGCCGATCGCCGCCCAATTCCGCGACGCGTCGAAGCAAAAGCGCGCGCCGCCCAAGCAGAACTAGACAGGTTCGCCACGCATCAATCGGGGCTGCAAACGTGGCGCTGTACCTTCCCGCATCGCCGCACGGCGCAGGGGGCCGATCCGATCGATCATATAAAGGCCGAGGCCACGTGCGCCTTGTAGAGGCAAGAAGTCGGACAATAAAGATCGATTCAGCAGATCGACGGCAAGCATTCGCGAGTTGACGTCGGCGCGCCGCGAGTTCTCATATTGCGTCAAAATGTTTTCGGCGCCTGGGTCGCCACCGGCCCGAAGACAATCGATCACTAGCTCGGCAATCGTAGCGGCGTCGCGCAATCCGAGATTGAGCCCCTGCGCGCCAATCGGCGGAACGACATGTGCGGCTTCACCCACCAGCGCGGTTCGATTGGCGCCCAGTCGCTGCGCCATTGCGACCGACAGCGGAAAAATGGCGCGACCAGGTTGAACCCTGATTTTACCGAGGATCGAATGCAGACCTCGTTCGATTTCAACTGACAGCGCGTCATCTTCCAGCGCTGCAATATGACCTACGGCATCGGGCGGCAGTACCCAGACGAGACTTGAACGGTCGCCGGGTAGGGGTACCTGCGTGAATGGTCCGGACGTCGTATGGAATTCCGTTGAAGTGTCGTGATGCGGGTGCTTGTGGTCGAATGAAACAGTGAGGGCGGACTGCTGGTAGCGGCGTTCGACGACGCCTATACTGGCAGCGTTGCGACATAGCGACTGACGACCGTCGGCGCCGACGATGATCCGTGCAACTATCGACCGTCCGTCGTCGAGACGAACCGAAACTTCCTGAGCGCGCGTATCCACGGCGACAACTTTGGCGTCGACCACGTCAAGAGTTGGTAGTGTGCGAGCTTTCTCGTCGAGGGCGGCGATGAGGTGTGTATTCTCGATATTGTACCCAAAAGCCTCCAGTCCGATTTCGGCAGCATCGAACCGAACCTCCGGCGCCCGAATGAGGCGGCGTGTATCGTCCACCAACCGCATCACCCGCAACGGAGCTGCGTGTGTTGAGGAGGCGAGCCGTACGCCAAGCGTTTCGAGCGCGGTCACTGACCCCGACAAAAGAGCCGTCGTTCGATTATCCGGCGCGGTCGGTCGTCGTCCTGCCAAAGCGGTATGCACGCCAGCCTGAGCGAGTGCGATGGCTGTTGTCAGGCCTGCAGGACCCGCACCAATCACTACAACCGAAGCGTTTTTGTCGGCGGCCATATGGATCGGGTAGCACGTCATTTGGTCGCGTCAATGGCGGGGATGAGCTAAACAAGATGTTATGAGCACGACCCAGGACAGGCTCAATCACTTGCCCAGTTTGGCCGCAAGCCTGGGCCGCGCAATGCGGCGACCCTATATCCTGGCGTCGATTTCCGTTGCCGTGTTGACCGGCGTCGGTTGGATGTGGCTCGCGGTCATTGCGGCACGTGATCAACGTCTGTGGTTGATGCTATGCACTCCGCAAGGGGTGCGTCCGCAAGCCGGCGTTGAATACGCGCTGCTGTTTTCCATGTGGGTCGCAATGGTGCTCGCGACGA
>JAFAQJ010000412.1 GCA_019246455.1 Pseudolabrys sp. | reverse complement strand
TGACAAAGGCACGTCAATTGCGTTCGCGTAACAGGGACACAATCGCCACGCAACAGCGCCGGCGTACAAACGCCTCATTCAGCAGGTCAGACACGCGCGATGGCACGATCCCGTTCCGCCCGTCGAACCCGACGTCGCTTTATTATGCTTTTGGTGCTGCTTGCGGCACTCTGCGGCGGCTGGGTTTGGTTCTGGCATTACGCCTCCAGCAAGGCGGAGCAGGCCATCGCAGGCTGGCGTGCCCGCGAGGCGCGGGCAGGGCGCATCTATAACTGCGGCTCACAAGTGCTCGGCGGGTTTCCATTCAGGATCGAAGTGTTGTGCGACCGCGCGAGCGCCGTCTTTCGCGGCGACGCGCCGCTCGAACTCAAGGCCGCCAATATTCATATTGCCGCGCAGGTCTATCAGCCCAATCTCCTGATCAGCGAATTCCAGGCGCCCTTCACCATCGGCGAGCCGGGCAAGCCGCCAGCCATGACGGCGAGCTGGAAGCTCGCGCAATCAAGTGTGCGTGGAACGCCGCAGGCACCACAGCGCGTTTCACTTGTGTTCGACAATCCGACGATTGATCGGATCAACCCCAGTGAATCGCTGCTGCGCGCCAAGCATATCGAGGCGCACGGACGTATTGTGGAAGGCTCGGCGTCAAACAACCCGGTAATCGAGATCGTACTGCGTAGCGAACAGGCCTCCGTGCCGGCACTCGGCCCGCTCGCGGTGACGCCGATCACGAGCGACATCGATTTTGTGTTGCGCGGTCTCAACGACTTCGGGCCGAAGCCGTGGCCGCAACGCTTCCGCGAGATTCAAGCCGCGGGCGGCCGGATCGACATCACCAACATGCGCATCCAGCAAGGGGATACACTCGCTGTCGGCAGTGGCGCGCTTAGCATCAACGATCGTGGGCGGCTCGACGGGCAGATCAACGTTTCCGTCGCAGGGCTCGAATCCTTCATCAACGCAGTGAGTTCCGCCACGCGTCAGCGCTCCGGCTTTAGTATTTCGCTCGGCCTAGGGCTGCTTGGCGGCAATGGCACGGTCGAAGGCCGGCGTGCGATCGCTTTGCCGCTGCGTTTCCAGGATGGCGCCATTATGCTTGGCCCAATACCGATCGGGCAGGCGCCGGCCCTCTTCTAGCCTTCGCTGCTGTAGGGTTTCGGCAACGGCAACTTGAGATCTGGGTGCGGCCGGCCGAAATCGGGCGCTGGTGAATCTTGCCCGATGTCGACGATCCCTTTGCGGATCGCCCGGGTGCGTTTGAAGTGCTCGAACAGCGCCTCGCCATCTCCGCGTCTAATGGCCTTGGTCAACGACGCGATGTCTTCGTTGAAGCGGCCAAGCATCTCCAGCACCGCATCTTTGTTGGCGAGAAAAATGTCGCGCCACATTGTCGGATCGGACGCCGCAATGCGTGTGAAATCGCGGAAACCGCCAGCGGAAAACTGCAGCACTTCGGATTCGGTCACTTCGCTCAGCTCGTCAGCCGTGCCGACAATAGTATAGGCGATGAGATGCGGTAAATGACTGGTAATAGCCAATACCAAATCGTGATGCTCCGCCGTCATCGTTTCGACGTTTGCGCCGAGCGCCTTCCAGAACGCCTTCAGCTTTTCGACTGCTGCTTTGTCTGCATTGTCCGGTGGCGTCAGGATGCACCAACGATTGACAAATAATTCGGAAAACCCTGCATCGGGGCCGGAGTATTCCGTACCGGCAACCGGATGCGCGGGGATAAAGTGCACGTTCTTCGGTAAATGCGGAGCCATGTCGTGCACGACAGAGGCCTTCACCGATCCTACATCTGAGAGGGTGGCCCCCGCTGCGAGATGTGGTCCGATTTCTTTGGCCACTGCACCGCATGCGCCAACCGGAATGCTGACGATCACCAGATCGGCGCCTTCGACAGCGGCGGCATTGGTTTCCACCACCTGGTCTGCGAGCCCGAGCTCGGCGACTCGCTTGCGAGTCTGCGCCGATCGCGCGGTCGCGACGATCGACCCGACTACGCCTTGTGCTTTGGCGGCGCGTGCGATCGATGATCCGATCAGGCCGACGCCGATTAAGGCGAGCCGGTTGAACAGCGGCTTTTTCACGCTCACGCTCCGGATCCGAGGAAATCGCGAAGCGCCTGCACGGCAAGATGGTTGGCTTCCTCAGTGCCGACCGACATACGCAGGCAATTCGGCAATTTGTAAGCCGTGACCTGCCGCACGATGATGCCACGCTTCATCAGGAAAGCGTTCGCGTCGGCCGCGGCCTTTTCTGACTTAAAATGGATCAATACAAAGTTGGCTGCGCTCGGTGTGACGGTCAGCCCGAGCTTGCCGATCTCGTCGGTCAGCCACGAAATCCATTTCGTGTTGTGCTCGCGCGAGCGCTCGACGTGCGCGGTATCCCTGATCGCGGCAATGCCGGCTTCGATCGCCGGACCGTTGACGTTGAACGGACCGCGAATCCGATTGACCGCGTCGATCACTGAAGCCGGCGCATACATCCAGCCGAGACGTAGCGCAGCAAGCCCGTAGATCTTGGAGAACGTCCGCAGCATCACGACATTTTCGCTAGTGGCAACAAGCTCGATGCCGGCCTCGTAGTCGTTGCGGCGAACGTACTCGGCGTAGGCCGCGTCCAGCACCAGCAGCACGTTGCCGGGCAGTGATCGCTGCAGACGCCGGACCTCGTCGAACGGCATATATGTGCCGGTCGGATTGTTCGGGTTGGCGATGAACACTATTCGCGTGCGTGGCGAAACTTTCGCGAGGATGGCGTCGGCGTCCGCGGTAAAGTTCGTCTCAGGTGCTGCAACGGCTTTTGCGCCGGTCGCGAGCGTCGCGATCGGATAGATCAAAAAGCCGTGTGTCGTGTAGATCGCCTCGTCGCCATCTTTGAGATAGGCAGCGGCTAAAAGGTGGATGAGGTCGTCTGAGCCGGCGCCGCATACGATACGTTCGGGATCAAGGCCGAAGGCCTCCCCAATTGCCACACGCAAACGTGCCGCGGCGCCATCCGGATAGTCATGCAAATGTTCGGCCGCCGCGCGATAAGCCGCCATGGCTCCTTCCGACGGACCGAGCGGAGTCTCGTTGGACGAGAGCTTGTAGACTTTCGCGACTCCAGGCGCGGTGCTCTTGCCCGGAACGTAAGGGGCAATATCGAGCACGCCGGGACGCGGTTGCGGGCGGTTTGCCGTCATCATTTTTACTATCTTCACTGCTTCCGTTCGGAGAAGAGGACCCTTGTCGAGGTCACGCCTTCTCGGCGGCAACCGTATAGCGGGTTGCGTGGCTGCCGACGAGGGCCGATGACCGCACCGTGGCGCCAGCCTTAACCAGAACGTCGATTACCGCGTCAAAAGTCTTGCCTTGCGGCACGCTAATGAGAAGCGCAGCGCCATCGAAGGCTTTGTCCGGCGCCGCTACGAAACCCGCGACTTCCGAGAGTGCCTTGGCGGTCTTCGCCCCCCAGCCCGAGACCCGGACGCTCCAGGTGCCCGTTTCCGTGACCATCGCGTCGGCGGCGACACGCGAAATCACAAACACCGGCAGCGCGGCCGGGTGATCCGATCGCTCGACGAACGGAAGCCGGGCGATGATCTTCGGCGCGCTGTCAAATTCGAGCGCGGTCCACCAAGCGGTACTGCCGGTCGTTGCCGAAACCAAGCCAAGGTCTCCTTTCGAGGCCGACACGGCGGCGACCACGCCAGCGGCGCCGGTATGCGATACGAACGGCACCGTAAAGCCAAAATGGAAACGCGCACTATCGCGCATCGCCGCATCTCCAGCAGACAAATCCGCGTGCAAGGAGAATGGCGCCTGCACGTAGGTGAAGGTTGAGATGATGACGCGCCAAATGCCTTCCGCGGTGTCGAGCGGCAGCTTGCCTTTATGCCGTTTGACAAGACGGCGCATCATCTCCGCCTCGCGGGCCGGACGAAATGCCGAACCGGTCTCCTGGCTGCGTTTGGTCGCAATCAGCCGGTCGATGATCTCGCCACGCTCCATGAGTAAGGTATGCATACCCTCGTCGATGCGGTCGATTTCGGCGCGCAGGTCGGCCAGCGTAGGCGTCTCGTTAGGCTTCGACATGGCGGCAATTGATAGGTAAGTGGGCCGGCGAAAGCAAAGAAAACATTGACAGTTTCGCAGCCCCTTCCTAAAGGGCGCGACCTGCAGACCGACCCTTAAAGGCGCATTATAAAGGGTTCGAGCTGCGCCGGGAGCGCACCCAAAGATGGCCGACGTTAACGAGGACACCGCGCCAAATAATGTGCGGGATGCGCGCGACGCAGACGCGCCGCGCGCATCTGAGCTTGTGACCTTCGGTCATGAATCGCCGCTCAAGCTCGACGCCGGTGTAGCGCTGTCGCCTTTCCAGATCGCCTACAAGACCTACGGCACGCTCAACGCCGCAAAAACCAATGCCATCCTCGTTTGCCATGCGTTGACCGGCGATCAGCACGTCGCCAACGTCCATCCGGTCACCGGCAAGTCGGGCTGGTGGGAAACCTTGGTCGGGCCAGGCAAGCCGATCGACACCGAGCGTTATTTCGTGATCTGCCCGAACGTGATCGGCGGCTGCATGGGCACCACGGGTCCGGCATCGACCAATCCGGCTAACGGAAAGCCGTGGGGTCTCGATTTCCCGGTTATCACGATCAAGGACATGGTGCGGGCGCAGGCCATGCTGCTCGACCGTCTTGGTATCGATAGTGTCTTTGCCGTGATCGGCGGCTCGATGGGCGGCATGCAGGTTCTGGAATGGGCGGCGAGCTATCCGCAACGCGTGTTCGCGGCGGTACCGATCGCCTGTTCAACACGTCATTCAGCGCAAAACATCGCATTCCATGAAGTTGGCCGGCAGGCGGTGATGGCCGATCCGAACTGGCACCAGGGCCGCTACACCGAGCACGCCACCTTGCCGCATCGCGGGTTGGGGGTGGCGCGGATGGCCGCGCATATCACCTATCTGTCGGACGCCGCGCTGCATCGGAAATTCGGCCGGCGGATGCAGGACCGCGAGCTGCCGACGTTTTCGTTCGACGCGGATTTCCAGGTCGAGAGCTA
>JAFAQJ010000246.1 GCA_019246455.1 Pseudolabrys sp. | reverse complement strand
ACCGGTGCGATCTACGCCTTGATCGCCGTCGGCTTTACGCTGCTCTGGCAGACGTCACAGACCATCAATTTTGCGCAGGGCGAGTTCGTCATGCTGCCGGCATTTTTTGTGCTGGCTTCCATGAATCTTGGTGCGCCGTTTTGGCTGGCGGCGCTGGTCGGCATCGCGCTGTCAATTTTTGTTCTCGGCCTCCTGTTCAAGGCGATCATCGTCGACCCAATGCTGCGACATGGCGTTTTGCCGTTAGTGATCTCGACCATCGCGCTGTCGCTATTCCTGAAAGAGACGGTGAAAGATTTTTACAGCTCGCAGGCCCAACCTTTTCCGGCACTCGTGCCACCGACCGATATCCATATATTGGGCGCGGTGGTTTCGACCCAAAGCCTCGTCGTGCTGGCAGTCGCTATCGCGACCGTCATCGCTCTGCAACTTCTCCTCAACAAGACGCGGCTTGGCCGGCAGATGCAGGCGACCGCGCAGAACACGACTCTGGCCCGGATTCTCGGCGTCAATGTGCGGCGGATGGTGCTCTACACTTTTCTGCTCAACGCGACGCTGGCCGCTATCGCCTCGATCCTGATCAGCCCGATTTATCTCGCTAAATTTAGCAACGGCGACACGCTCGGCATGGCCGCGTTCCTCGCCGCCATTATCGGTGGCTTCAATCAGGTGCGCGGCGCGATTCTCGGCGGCGTCATCCTCGGCGTCCTCGATAATCTTTCCGCCGCCTACATCTCTTCGCAATATCGCGGCGCGTTTCCGCTCCTCATTCTGATCGCCGTAATCCTGTGGCGACCGCAGGGCCTGCTCGGCCGCGTCGAGGAGCGCACAGTATGAACCGGTTCGGTATCTTCGCCGTTATGGCTGCCACGGTATGCGCGGTGGTCGTGCCGTTCTTCCTCAAGCCATTCGGGATTTATTTGATCTCACTGTGGGCGGTGCTCACCATTGCTGCGATCGGGCTCAATCTCACGCTCGGCTATGCCGGCCAGGTTTCGCTGGCGCAGGGCGCATTTGTCGGGATTGGCGCCTACACGGTAGCGCTGCTCACCCCAATCGGTGTTCCGTATTTCGTGGCTTTCGTTGCCGCTGCGTTCCTGTGCTTCGCGGTCGGCTGGGGACTCGGTTACCCCGCGTTGCGCGTCCAGCACCATTACCTCGCGTTTGTGACGCTGGCCTTCACGACGCTGATGTTTCTCGTGCTGCGCAACGAGCAATGGCTGACCAATGGCATCTACGGTATTGTCGGCACCGCACGACCGGGCATGCTTGGTTGGTCGACTAACAAAGCGATCGACTTCTATTTCTTCTGCCTCGGGATGCTTGCGGCGGTCTCGTTCGCCATGTGGTGGATGCTGCGCTCGCCCTGGGGCCGTGCTTTCCTGGCGCTGCGCGAAAATCCAATCCGCGCGCTTTCTCTTGGCCTCGACACGCGCCGCTACACGTTGATGGCATTTGCCATCGGCTCGAGCCTCGGCGGTCTGTCGGGCGCGCTTTATGCGCCGCTGGTGCAATTCATCGAGCCGAATTCTTTCGCGCTCGGCCTTTCGTTCAATCTGCTTTTGATGGTGATTGTCGGCGGCAGCGGATATTTCTTCGGGCCGTTCGTCGGCGCGCTGATCGCAGTATTGCTGCCTGAATGGATGCGCATTACCCAGGGCTATTACCTCATCGTCTATTCGGTACTGGTGATGGTGATGATGGTGTTTTCGCCGTCGGGCCTATTGGGTCTGGCCGAGCGCGCGACCAAGTCTTTGTTCGCGCCACGTAAAACAGCCGATGTCGCGTTGCGCACGGAGGTCACCTCGTCATGACTGCCGTGTTGCAAGTTTCCAATCTCAAGAAATCATTCGGCGGCATCACCGCCGTCGACGACGTGTCGTTCGAGGTGAACGACGGCGAGATCCTGGGCATCATCGGCCCGAACGGCTCTGGAAAATCGACGCTGTTCAATTGTGTACTCGGCCAATTGACGCCGAATGCCGGCGACGTGCGCGTCGATGGCAAGCCGACGACCGGGATGCGGCCTTGCGATCTCAATCGATTGGGCGTCAGCCGCACCTTCCAGCTGTTGCAGGTGTTTCCGCA
>JAFAQJ010000278.1 GCA_019246455.1 Pseudolabrys sp. | reverse complement strand
CCAGGCGTCGCGACAAGTCCATCCGCCAATTCGAGCGGTACCATGGGCGCGACCGGCCCGACCACCATGCCGGGTCAGGCTGGCGCCAACGCAACGACCGGCGCCGGTTTCTCCAACGCCAACCCGACCGGGACCGCCAAGCCAGGCTGCTCTAATGCGGCCGGCGGTTACAGTTCGAATTTCGGTACCAATGGCACCGCGGGGACGACGGGCATCAATTCCACCGCCGGCACTAATCAGACCAGCGGCTGCTGACCAATAAAAATGGCGCGCGGTTTGTCGCCGCGCGCCATCATCCAACAGAAGCGAAATTTATTCCTGACCGTCGCCACCTTCGCTCTTGCCACCCAATTGCTTGAGCTTGGCGAACACAGCGCTGACATCGAGATCGCCCGCTGGTTTCTTCTCGGCTTCGCTCGCCGCGGCAGCGGTTTCGGCTTCCTTACGCGCGGTGGTTTCCGCGGCGGGCAGCAGCGTCGCGCCGGCCGGCGGTGCGGCAGGTTTTTCCTTGTTGGCGCGGTTTACTTCGAAGTCGAGCTCGGTCTGAGTCGTCAGGCCGAGCGTGACCGGATCCATCGGGGCGAGATTCGGCGCATTCCAGTGCGTGCGCTCGCGGATCGATTGGATGGTGCTCTTGGTGGTGCCGACGAGCCGCATGATCGCGGCATCCTTGAGTTCGGGATGATTACGAACCAGCCACAGGATTGCGTTGGGACGATCCTGACGGCGCGACACCGGCGTGTAGCGCGGGCCCTTCTTGCCGCGTTCCGGGCTCGGCATTTCGACCTTTGGAGCCGTGAGCTCCAGCCGCTTGTTCGGATCGGCCTCGGCCTCGGCGATCTGCTCGCGGGTGAGCTGCCCGGTCTGGATTGGATCGAGGCCCTTGATGCCTTGCGCGGCGTCGCCGTCGGCGATCGCCTTCACCTCGAGCGGGTGCAGCTTGCAGAAGTCTGCGACCTGATCGAACGACAACGATGTGTTGTCGAGAAGCCAGACGGCGGTGGCTTTCGGCATCAACGGAGCTGCTTGTGCCATGACGAATTCTCCAAAACTCAAATCTTTCCCGTGCTTCGTCCGCCTTTTGGAGGCGAAGCCGTCAGATCATCGGAGATGATCGGAAAGTGCCCGGAATATAAGACCCAAACGGCCGCCGCGCAACGGCCAAGGTTTAGGCTTTAGCTTGACAGGACAGGGGCCGGGCCTCATGTCGGAGACTGATTTTAGCGAGGAACCATGGCGTCCGCGTCCCACAAGCCAAAGCTCAAGGTGATGCTGTGCTCGCCGCGGGGATTCTGCGCCGGGGTGGTGCGAGCGATTGATTCCGTAGAGCGGGCGCTCGCGCTATACGGTCCGCCAGTCTACGTGCGCCATGAAATCGTGCACAACCGCTTCGTGGTCGACAGCCTGCGAAAAAAGGGTGCGATCTTTATCGAGGAACTGTCTGAAATCCCCGATACCGAAGCACCGGTGATCTTTTCGGCGCACGGCGTGGCGCGCACGGTTCCGGACGAGGCTTCGCAGCGGAATTTTTTCGTGATCGACGCCACCTGTCCGCTGGTCACCAAGGTCCATCGTGAGGCTGAAATCCACCATCGCCGTGGCCGCGAGATCGTGCTGGTCGGCCACGCGGGCCACCCCGAGGTGATCGGCACGCTCGGCCAGTTGCCCCAAGGCGCGATCACGCTGGTCGAGAGTCTCGCCGACGTCGAGGCTTTCATACCGCGCGATGCTAACAATCTGGCGTATGTCACGCAGACGACATTGTCGGTCGACGACACGGCAGTCATCGTCGATCGGCTGAAGGAGCGTTTCCCCGCCATCGCGGGACCTCACAAGGAGGACATCTGCTACGCCACCACCAATCGGCAGGAGGCCGTCAAGCGCGTCGCTCCAACCGTCGACGCGATGGTGGTTGTCGGCGCGCCGAACTCGTCCAATTCGCAGCGACTCAAGGAAGTGGCGGAGCGTTCGGGCTGCAAACATGCGATCCTGGTGCAGCGGGCGGCTGACATCGACTGGAACCAGTTTGAGGACATCTCTTCGCTGGGCGTGACGGCCGGCGCGTCGGCGCCTGAAGTTTTGGTCGAGGAGATCATCGGCGCGTTCGCCGAGCGTTTCGACATCGAGCTTGAGACGGTGACCGCGACCGAGGAGACGATGTTCTTCCCGCTGCCCCGCCCACTGCGGGAGAGCCAGGCCGCGGAGTAGCCGCGGATGGCCGTTTACACCGACGTCAGCGCCGAGGAGCTGTCGCGCTTTCTCGCCGGTTACGATCTCGGCGTGTTGCTCTCCTACAAGGGCATCGCTGAGGGCGTGGAGAATTCCAATTTTCTCGTCCACACCGAGCGCGGCAACTACATCCTCACGCTCTATGAAAAGCGCGTGAAGGCGTCCGACGTGCCGTTCTTTCTGGCACTGATGGAGCATCTTGCGACGCATGGCATCAACTGCCCATTGCCGGTGCACAACAAGAGCGGCGGCGTGTTAGGTCAATTGGCCGGCCGCCCGGCGGCGATCATCACGTTTCTCGACGGCCTCTGGATTCGCCGGCCCACGAACAAGCATTGCAGTGAACTCGGCGCGGCGCTCGCGGGGCTGCATCTGGCTGGCAGTAGCTTCCATCTCGAGCGGGCTAACGCCCTCTCGGTGGGGAGCTGGCGCGCGCTGTTCGAGCAGGCGGGGGATCGCGCCGACGAAGTGCACCCTGGCCTCGAGCTTTCGATCGCCAA
>JAFAQJ010000143.1 GCA_019246455.1 Pseudolabrys sp. | reverse complement strand
GTCGCTTGTCGCCGCGTTGGTGGAGGCCGGCGCCTTCGATCCGACCGTCATCAATGGCGGCATCATCAATGCTTACGGCACCAACACGCGGCTTGGCACCGGCGCCTGGATGGTGGTCGAGGCGGACGAGTCAGATGGCACGTTCTTGAAGCTGCCCGCCGACATCGCGATCGTCACCAATGTGGATCCGGAACATCTCGACCACTTCGGTACGTTCGAGGCCGTGCAGGAAGCCTTCAAGGCCTTCGTCGAAAACGTGCCGTTCTACGGCTTCGCGGTGATGTGCACCGATCATCCGATTGTGCAGCGCCTCGTGGGCCGCATCACCGATCGCCGGATCATCACCTACGGCGAAAACGCGCAGGCGGACGTGCGTGTCGTCGATATAGCCAACAACGGCGGCAAGCAAAACTTCACCGTGTTGTTCCGCGACCGCGATGGCAAGGAAGTCCACGCCATCAAGGACCTCGTGCTGCCGATGCCGGGCCGACACAATGTACTGAATGCAACGTCGGCCGTCGCCGTCGCGCACGAACTCAAAGTGCCGGACGATAAAATCCGCGCAGCGCTTGGCGCGTTCGGCGGAGTGAAGCGCCGCTTCACCCGCGTCGGTAACTGGAATGGTGCGACCATCATCGACGATTACGGCCATCACCCGGTCGAGATTGCCGCGGTGCTCAAGGCGGCGCGCGAATCGACCAAGGGGCAGGTGATCGCCGTGGTGCAGCCGCACCGCTACACGCGGCTCAAGACTTTGTTCGAGCCCTTCTCGACCTGTTTCAACGACGCCGACGCCGTGATCGTTGCCAACGTATACCCCGCGGGCGAAGCGCCGATCGAAGGCGCCGACCGCGACCATCTCGTCGCCGCCGTACGCGCGCGCGGCCACCGCCAGGTGATAGCGCTCGACGGTCCGGAAAAACTCGCGGGGATCGTCAAAGGTCTCGCCAAACCCGGCGACTACATCGTGCTACTTGGCGCCGGCAATATCACGCAGTGGGCTTACGCGCTGCCGGGCGAATTGAAAGCGCTCGGATGAGCTTTTCCGACATCGTCGGCGAATTGCGCGCCAAGATGCCGGATTTGCGCGGCCGGCTCTTGGCGAACCAGACACTGAAAGAGCTGACTTACTTTCGCGTCGGCGGGCCGGCGCAAGCCTTCTTCATGCCGGACAATGAAGACGACCTCGCTTATTTTCTGACACATTGCCCGGCGGATATTCCTGTCACCGTCGTTGGCCTCGGCTCCAATCTCATCGTGCGCGACGGCGGCGTGCCGGGCGTCGTCGTGCGTTTGGGGCGCGGCTTCAATGAAATCACCGTCGAAGGCGATCGCATCCGCGCTGGCACCGGTGTGCCCGACGTGAAGGTGGCACGGGCGGCGCAGGAAGCGGGTCTCGCGGGACTTGCATTCCTGCGTGGCATTCCCGGTTCGGTCGGCGGCGCGCTGAAAATGAACGGCGGCGCCTATGGCCGCGAGACCAGGGATGCGCTCCTCGAAACACGCGCGGTCGATCGCAGCGGCAAGGTTCACGTCCTGACGAACGCGGACATGGGATTTCGCTACCGTCACAGCGGCGCGCCGGACGATTTTATCTTCACGCAGGCGACGTTTCAGGGCGCCGCCGGCGATCCGGCGGCGATTTCTGCCGAGATGGAGAAGATCACGACCGCGCGCGAGAGGACCCAGCCGATCAAAAGCCGCACCGGCGGTTCGACCTTCAAGAATCCACCCGGTCACAAGGCCTGGGAATTGATCGACGCCGCCGGATGCCGCGGCTTGACGATCGGCGGCGCGCAGGTATCGGATTTGCACTGCAATTTTCTGATCAATTCGGGCGAGGCGACCGCGCGCGACATCGAAATGCTAGGCGAAACCGTGCGCGAGCGCGTCAAGGCGAATTCTGGCGTCGAACTGGAATGGGAAATTAAGAGAATTGGGATTACGACGTAGGCCATGAAGCACGTTGCGGTTCTGATGGGCGGCTGGTCAGCAGAGCGCGAAGTGTCGCTCAATTCCGGCAGGGCTTGCGCCATCGCTGCCGAGAAGGCCGGCTATCGCGTCACGCGCGTCGACGTCGACCGCGACATCGCGGCAAAGCTGCGCGAGATTAAGCCGGATGTCGCGCTCAACGTTCTGCATGGGCGTCCCGGCGAGGACGGCACGCTGCAGGGTATGCTGGAAATTCTCGGCATTCCGTATTCGCATTCCGGCGTGATGGCGTCGGCGGTTGCGATGCAGAAGGATGTCGCGAAGGTCGTGCTCAAGGCAGCCGGCGTCCCGATGCCCGAAGGCATGGTTGTCTCGCGCTTTGAGGTCGCGAAGGCGCACGTCATGCCGCCGCCTTACGTGATCAAGCCGATCGCGGAGGGCTCGAGCGTTGGCGTTTTCATTGTGCAGAAGGACCACGCCCATCCGCCGCAGGAACTGAATCGTCCGGATTGGACGTTTGGCGACCGGGTGCTGGTTGAGAAATACATCCCCGGCAAGGAATTGACCTGCGCGGTGATGGGGGCCGCTCCCTTGGGAGTCATCGAAATCGTCCCGACCGTCAAATTCTACGATTACGAGGCCAAATACGCCCCCGGCGGCTCCAAACACCTGCTGCCGGCCCCGGTTTTACCAGTTGTTTACCAAGAGGCTCGCACATTGGCGCTGGCGGCGCATCGCGCGCTGGGGTGCCGCGGGGTCACGCGTGCTGACTTCCGCTACGACGACAGCCTCGAGGGGACAAGGGGACTTGTATGCCTGGAGGTGAACACACAACCAGGCATGACCGAAACCTCGCTCGTGCCAGAACTTGCCGCTCACGCCGGCATAGGGTTTGAAGAGCTGGTGCGATGGATGATCGAGGACGCCTCGCTCAATCGCTGAAGCCAAGTTACGTCCAAATTGCGTTCGGCGCCGCACACCGCGTGCAGCGGTTGTGCCGGCGCGTCCTGTCGCCGATTTGCGAGCTTGATCCGCCGCACGGCATCGGCGCGGTGTTAGCCGGCGGTTTTCTGCTCGCTACCTCGACTTACGGCCTGATGCGCGGCGGTCACCTGCAGGATCTCACCGCGCAGTTGCAGGGCGCATGTGACAGCGTCGCCAACAAGGTTGGCTTTGGCATCTCGTCGATCTCGCTCGCGGGCGGCGCGCAATGGGGTCGTGACGACCTTCTGACGCTTGCCGGCGTCACCCGCCATTCTTCGCTGCTTTGTCTCGATGCCGCCGCGGCGCGCGACAATCTCAAAACCAATCCGTGGATCGCGGAAGCGACGGTGCTCAAGCTTTATCCTGGCCGCCTCCAAGTCGAGATCAAGGAGCGCGCCGCGATCGCGCTCTGGCAGAGCGAAGGCAATGTCAACGTCATCGCCGGCGACGGCACGGTGCTCGAACCTTACACCGGACTGCGCTTCACGGAATTGCCTCTTGTCGTCGGTGTCGGCGCGCAAACCAAAGCGCGCGACTTCCTGGCTCTGATCGCAACCTATCCGCTGTTGCGCGATACGGTCGATGCCGCGGTGCGTGTTGCCGACCGGCGCTGGAATTTGCGCCTCAAGAACGGCATCGACGTGCGTCTGCCGGAAAATAACGTCGAAACAGCGTTGCAGACTCTGGTACGGCTCGATCGCGACAAGAAACTGTTGTCGCGCGACATTATGGTCGTCGATCTGCGTCTGCCGGATCGGGTAACGGTGCGACTGTCAGATGCTGCCGCGCAAGCGCGCGAGGACGCGCTCAAGGAATTGCAGAAGAAGGACAAGGCCCGGAAGAAAGGAACGGAGACGTGACCGTTCTGCATTTCGGCCTCACGCCAAAGATGAAGCCCGTGTCGCCGCGCCGCTCCGCGGCGGTCGCGGCGCTCGATGTCGGCACCAGCAAGATCGCCTGCCTGATCGCGCGGCTCGAACCAAAACCACCGCAAGACGTGCTGCGCCGACGGAGTCACGGCGTGCGCGTGCTCGGTTTCGGTCATACCGCGGCGCGCGGCATGAAAGCGGGTGGGGTCGTCGATCTCGTTGCCTGCGAGCAGGTGGTGCGCCACGCCATCGATCTCGCCGAGCGGCAGGCTGATGTGCAACTCGAATCTGTCGTCGTGTCGCTGTCGGGCGGCCGGCTGGGCGGCGAGCAGTTCAAGGCCGGCATTCAGCTTGGCGGCGGCAGTGTCACCGACGGCGACATCGCCCGCGTGCTCGCTGCTGCATCGCATCATTCGGTGCGCGACGGCCGTGCTGTGCTGCATTCGCTGCCGATCGGCTACGCACTCGATGCGGCCTCCGGCATCCGTAACCCTCGCGGCATGCTCGGTCGGCAGTTTGCCGTCGACATGCATATGGTGACGGGCGACGTCGCCACGGCGCGTAATCTGATGCTGACGGTCGAGCGCGCCCACCTGTCGGTCGAGGCGATGGTCGCCTCGCCTTATGCATCGGCGCTGGCGGTGCTGGCGGACGACGAGACCGATCTGGGCGCCGCCACCATCGATCTGGGCGCCGGCACGACGACCATCGCGGTTTTCTCGCAGGGCCGTTTCGTCCATGCCGATGGCTTCGCACTGGGCGGTTCTCACGTGACGATGGACCTTGCCCGAGGTCTTAACGCGCGAATCACGGACGCAGAGCGAATCAAAACGTTTTATGGCACTGTCCTGGCTGGCGGGTCGGACGAGCGTGACATGATCACCGTACCTCCGGTCGGGGACGACGACCGCGAGCCGCCGCAATTTGTACCCCGGGAGATGGTGGTGCGGATGATCAAGCCGCGAGTCGAAGAGATTCTGGAAATGGTGCGCGACCGTCTCGCGTCGTCGCCATTTGCGGCGGAGCCGCGCGCGCGTGTCGTGCTTACGGGCGGCGGCAGCCAGCTCGCGGGTATCGTCGATCTCGCTTCTCGCATTTTGAATCGTCCGGTTCGGATCGGTCGCCCGCTCGGCGTCGCCGGTCTGCCGGAAGCGGCGAAGGGTCCTGCATTCGCGGCCGCGGCGGGGCTTCTGGTCTACCCACAAGCGGCGCATCTCGAACACTTCGAACCGCGGCGAACGCGGCAACTGATGACAGGAACGGGCGGCTACATGGCAAAGGTCGGACGATGGCTACGCGAAAGCTTCTGACCCGGATTCTTCCGGCCTTGGCCGAAATACCGACGACGCACCGGCGGCGGACCGGCGCGACCCATCGGCAGGCGAGCGCGCTCGCAAGCCGCCCGTGACATTCACAGAGGCAACCTCATGAGCATCAATCTGAAGATCCCCGACATTCACGAAATGAAGCCCAGGATTACCGTGTTCGGGGTCGGCGGCGCCGGTGGCAATGCCGTCAACAACATGATCGCGGCCGGACTGCAGGGCGTCGACTTCGTCGTCGCCAACACCGACGCGCAGGCACTCACCTCCTCGAAGGCCGAGCGCGTCGTGCAGATGGGCGTGCAGGTGACCGAAGGGCTCGGCGCCGGCTCGCAACCTGAGGTCGGCCGCGCCGCGGCGGAAGAAGCGATCGATGAGATCCGCGATCATCTCACCGGCGCGCATATGGTGTTCGTCACCGCCGGCATGGGCGGCGGCACGGGCACCGGCGCGGCACCGATCATCGCCAAATGCGCCAAGGAGCTCGGCATCCTCACGGTCGGCGTTGTCACCAAGCCGTTCCAGTTCGAAGGCGCGCGCCGCCTACGTTATGCTGAAGCTGGCATCACCGAACTGCAGAAGGTCGTCGATACGCTCCTCATTATCCCGAACCAGAACCTGTTCCGGGTCGCCAACGAGAAGACCACTTTCGCCGATGCCTTCGCGATGGCGGATCAGGTGCTCTACTCCGGCGTCGCCTGCATCACCGACCTGATGGTCAAAGAAGGCCTGATCAATCTCGACTTCGCCGACGTGCGCGCGGTGATGAAGGAGATGGGTAAAGCGATGATGGGCACCGGCGAAGCCTCGGGCGAGAAGCGCGCGCTCACGGCTGCCGAGGCCGCGATCGCCAATCCGCTGATCGACGATGCCTCGATGAAGGGCGCCAAGGGCCTCCTGGTGTCGATCACGGGCGGCAAGGACCTCACGCTATACGAGGTCGATGAAGCCGCGACCCGCATCCGCGAAGAAGTCGATCAGGATGCCAACATCATCGTCGGCGCGACCTTCGATGAAAGCCTCGAAGGCATCATCCGCGTGTCGGTTGTGGCAACCGGCATCGATCACGCCATGATCGGGCAGCGCCCGGCCGCCGAAAGCCGCATGGTCGAGGTTGCCGGCAAGCTGCGCGGCGAAACCAGGCGTATTGCTGAACGCATCGAGCGCGCTCCGATCCAGGCGCCTGCAGCAAGCCATGTCGCCGATGCGGCCCATGCGGCCGTCGCCGCGGCGATCCTGCCGCCGACCGCGATGGAGGACGTCTCGATCCGGCCAATGCCGATCAAGCCGTCTTTGTTCGAGACCGCGCCGGAACAGCCGGTCGAAGCGCCGACGCCGGCGGCCTTCATCCCGCCAGCCGCCGAGCGCACCGTGGCGCGCACGCCGCGCATGCCGCGCATCGACGAACTGCCGCTGCCGGCGCAGAACCAGATCAACGCGCCGCCGCATGCCGAGCTTCCCGAAGAGCACCCGGAGAAGCAGCGTATGTCGCTGATGCAACGGCTCGCGGCTGTCGGCCTTGGCCGGCGAGAGGAGACGGCGGCGCCTGCGCCGCCGCAGACCGTGCGCCCGGCGATGCCGGTCGTGAAGCGGCCCAAACCGTCGGCCCGGTTGCCGGAAGGCCGGATCGAGCCGGTGTCTGAATACGCGCGGCGTCCGGGCCCTCAGGGCCTCGACCCGCACGGCCGCGCCGCGCCTGTGCATAACCCGGCTGAGGATGACCAGCTCGATATCCCGGCCTTCTTGCGCCGCCAGTCGAGCTGAGGGCTAAAGCGGCTTGGTGAATAAGGGCGCGGCAGTCCAACTGCCGCGCCCTTTCGTTAAGCTACTGGCTCTATTGCCGCTTTTCATTGACGCGGGTCGCCTGTGATTCGCCGGATAATGGCTGGCGGTAACCTCAATGCCCGGAACGGGCGTGGGACCCCCGAAAATGCGGCGAAAACGAGGTAACAGTCGGTAAGACAACGTGAGTTTGGCTGGTTCGGTCGCTGGCCTAAGTTACCGACGCTGAAGGAACTTTCGTCTCTGGGGCTTCCCCGAATGCGGAAGTCATTGTTGCAGAGTTCGCAGATTGCGGCCCATTTGGGCCTGAGTTGGGGCGACGTAACCCGGTCGTACTGGGAGCGTCGAGGGGTAGGGATGAAAGCCGGCAGGCAAACGACGTTGCGGGATCACGCCGCGGTCTTCGGCGTCGGCGTCCATTCTGGCCTGTCCACCACCCTGACCTTGCACCCTGCCGATGCCGACAGCGGCATCATCTTTGTCCGCTCTGCGACCGCCGAACATCCCGAGCGCGAAATCCGCGCGGATGTGCGCGCCGTTACCGCCACCGAATTTGCGACTGTCCTGGGCGACAGCTCCGGCCCGTTATGCTCGACCGCCGAACACGTGCTCGGCGCACTGCGTGGCCTTGGCGTGGACAACGCTGTTGTCGAACTCGACGGCTCCGAAGTGCCGATCATGGACGGTTCCGCCACGCCGTTCGTTGACGCGATCGATCGCGCCGGGCTCGTCACGTTGTCGGCGCCGCGTCGCTACCTGAAGGTGCTCAAGCCGATCCGTGTGGTGCAGGATAAATCGGTCGGCGAATTGCGGCCTTATGATCACGGATTCCGCGTCGAAGCCGACATCGAGTTCAACCACCCGATGATCGGCCGCCAGAAAATGGCGATAGACGTTTCGCCGGACACTTTCCGCCGCGATATCGCGGGTGCGCGCACCTTCGGCTTCATGCGCGACGTCGCCAAACTGTGGGGCGCCGGTTACGCGCTGGGGGCTTCGTTCGAGAACACTGTGGTCATCGCCGAGGATCGCATCCTCAATCCGAACGGCTTGCGCTATTCGGATGAATTCGTCCGCCACAAGATTCTTGATGCAGTCGGCGATCTGGCGCTGGCGGGCGCGCCGCTGCTGGGCGCCTACAAGGTGTCGCGTGGCGGCCACCGCCTGAACTACGCGGTGCTGTCGGCTCTGATGGCCGACCGCAGCGCCTGGACCATGGTCGATGCCGAGATGCCGCGCCGCACGCGTGGCCATGCCGACGTTGCGACCGGCCTCGTCGCCCCGGCCTACGGCCCGGACGTGTCCTGAAAATCAGGCGATTTTAACGATTTTACCGCCTTAATCCGGGCTGAATGTCCGGCTTAATCGTTTGGCGCTACCGAGCGGTTTCGGTTAGATCATCGCGGAAATGGGCATTGCCCGCGCTGAAGGGGAAGACCGGTTCGAGCCTGATGATGCTGCCACTCCCCAATCGTCCTGGTTGGCGCTCGCGCTTTGTTGCGCGGGTGGTGGCGTGCACGCTAGTCGCCGGCGCGTTGCCCGCCTGCAGCATGTTCAACAAGGACGATGTTCTGCCCGACGAGCCGGCCGACAAGCTTTACAATGAAGGCTTGTATCTTCTCAACGAGAAGCACGACTTCAAGGCCGCGGCCAAAAAGTTCGAAGAAGTAGACCGCCAGCATCCCTATTCGGAATGGGCGCGCAAGTCGCTGATCATGTCGTCCTATGCCTATTATCAGGGCCGCTCCTACGAGGATTCAGTCAGCGCCGCCAAGCGGTATGTCACCTTGCATCCCGGCAGCCCAGACGCGGCCTATGCGCAATATCTGATCGGCTCGTCTTATTTCGACGAAATCCCGGACATTACCCGTGATCAGGGCCGCACCGAAAAGGCAATGGCGGCGCTCGAGGAAGTCTCGCGCAAGTACCCGACCAGCGAATACGCCAACAACG
>JAFAQJ010000395.1 GCA_019246455.1 Pseudolabrys sp. | reverse complement strand
TCCGAACTTCTTTTTCCACGTGACGACGGCTTACGCCATTCTGCGCCACAACGGCGTCGATATCGGCAAGATGGACTTTCTCGGACGGGAATAAGCAACTGCTCGAAAATAAAACGCTCGGCACTTCAGCCGAGCGTTTTTTTGCCGGCGCGGCGGCCATCAGGCCACTTCTTTTACCTTTGCATCGATCTTGAAGGTAGCTTGCGTCTTTTTCTTAATCTCGTCGACTGTGACACCGGGCGCAAGCTCGATCAGCGTCATGCCGCCCTTGCCCTTCTTGTCGATGGTGAAGACACCGAGATCGGTGATGACCATGTCGACAACGTTGGCGCCAGTGAGCGGCAGATTGCACTTGTGCAGCAGTTTAGGCTCGTCCTTAGCGGTGTGCTCCATGATGACGCACACTTTCTTGACGCCGGCGACGAGATCCATCGCGCCGCCCATGCCCTTCACCATCTTGCCCGGGATCATCCAGTTGGCGAGGTCGCCATTCTCCGCGACCTGCATGGCGCCGAGAAACGCCATGTCGATATGACCGCCACGGATCATGGCGAACGAATCGGACGAGGAGAAATAGCTCGTGGTCGGCAGCTCGGTGATGGTCTGCTTGCCGGCATTGATCAGGTCCGGGTCCTCGTCGCCCTCATAGGGAAACGGACCGAAGCCGAGCATGCCGTTCTCGCTCTGCAGCTGAACGCTCATGCCCTTCGGAATGTAGTTCGACACCAAGGTCGGAATACCGATGCCGAGATTGACGTAGAAGCCATCGCGCAGCTCCTTGGCGGCGCGTTCGGCCATTTGATCGCGTGTCCAAGCCATGATTAGACCTCCGATCCGGCAGCGTGGGGTTCGCGCTTGCGCGTGGTGCGCACCTCAATGCGCTTGGGCGTGTCGGTCTTGATAATACGCTGCACGAACACACCCGGCGTATGGATCATGTCGCCGTCGAGCTCGCCCGGCTCGACGAGATGTTCGACCTCGGCGACCGTGATGCGGCCGGCGGTCGCCATCATCGGATTAAAATTACGTGCGGTCTTGCGATAGACAAGATTGCCCTCGGTGTCGCCTTTCCAGGCATGGACGAGCGATAGATCGGCGACGAGGCCGGTCTCCATGATAAAACGCTCGCCGTTGAAGGTCTTCTCTTCCTTGCCCTTGGCGATCTCGGTGCCCACGCCGGTGCGGGTATAGAAGGCGGCAATGCCCGCCCCACCGGCGCGCATGCGCTCGGCCAGGGTGCCCTGCGGATTGAACTCGATCTCAAGCTCACCGGCGAGAAATTGCTGGGCGAACAATTTGTTCTCGCCGACATAGGACGCGATCATCTTCTTGATCTGGCGGGTCTCGAGCAGGAGCCCGAGGCCAGCGCCGTCGATGCCGGCATTATTCGAGACGCAGGTGAGATTTTTCACGCCGGTGTCGCGCAGCGCGGTGATCAGGTCGCTTGGCATGCCGCACAGGCCGAAACCACCGGCCATCACCATCATGCCGTCCTTGCAGATGCCTTCCAGCGCTGCTTTGGCGTTCGGATAAACTTTCTTCATGAACTCCTATCCACTTCCCCGGCTGTTTTCTTTTGCATAACGCGACGGCGTGAAAGGCTCAACCTCTGCCGTCAATTTGGCGCGAGTCGCGTCGGCAGCGGCAAGCCATGCGGATAATAGGTCCAGGCCACGAATAGCGCCGCAAAGATGATCGCAGCTAAGACCGCGGCGATGCCGCGATGGTTGAGCGACAAAAGATTGCCGACCACCGTGGCGAGAAACGCGAATACGGCAAGCACCCCGACATAGACCCAATCCACATGGGAAAAATCGATCGGTATCGACTGCATGAGCTTTTTCTCTCCTCGAAAACCGCCCCAGTCTAACCGAGCAAGCACAAAGGCGCGACGGGCGCGCGACAAAGGCCGTCACATTTAGTTTTCGCCGGTTTGGCCTTATACCTACGCCACCTCGCCCGGTTCCGCATGACCCATGTCCTGATCCTCACCGAAGTCCAGGAGATGATGCGGGCGCGCTATCGCGCGATGTTGCTCGAACGATTTCCGCAATTGCAGATCGACGTTGTCGGCCATCACAGCGAAGTCGACCCGACTATCGCCGACATCGACGTACTCATGTGCTTTTCGCCACCGATGGCGGACCATGTCGTTCGCGATGCCAAGAAGCTAAAATGGATCCAGGCGCTCGGCACCGGCGTCGACAACATCGTCGATTTGCCCTCGCTCGACAAAGAGGTTCTGGTCACCAATGTGCGCGGCATTCACGGCGCGCCGGTGTCGGAAGCCGCGTTTGCCTACATGCTCGCTTTGGCGCGCGATTTGCGCAAAGCAGCGCAAGTGCAGAAATCAAAAAGGTGGGAACGCTGGCCAGCGCAACTGCTCGAAGGCAAGACCGTCGGCATTCTCGGCGTTGGACTGATCGCGGAGGCGCTGGCACCAAAATGCAAGGCGTTCGGC